>QNBS01000041.1 GCA_003644175.1 Planctomycetota bacterium
GTTGAGGAAAGCAAGCGCCTAGGCGAAACGTAAAGAGAGCAGGAAGGAACAACAGCGTCAGGTGGGCGACATCATGCGGATGGTCAACGGGTTTGCGTTTTTAAGTTGTGCGTGCGGGCTGAAGATGAAGATTCCGCCGAATTTCAAGGGTGATAAGGTAAAGTGCCCTCGGTGCGCGAAGGTATCGGTCATATCGAAGGGCAACCGACGAGGATGTTTTTCTAACGCATGACCCAGGATTTTTGCTTGAATCGGAGTGCGGCCGAGGCGCGGAGTTTTGGGTCGCCGCCGATGGCGTACTTCAGGGCGAGGGTTTTCCTGAGATAGACTTTTTCGGGGTTTCCGTTTGCGTCCTTTTTCGCGGGGTGGTTGATCGCTTTGGTCTCGTTGCTCATGCCTGCGATGAAGAGAGTAATTTCCTTTGCCCTGGCGTCGAAGTCGGGCCAGATTATGGCGACATCGACGGCGTTGTCGGCGCCCTGGAGTATCTTGTTATCGACATAGTCCAATCGCTCCAGGAACGGGTACCGGCCCTGGTGCTTGAGCTTAATCCGGCCGAAGACTTCTCGGCGAACGCCTTTGCCGGCGGGGACAATACGAAAGGTATCGGTCATCAGCTCACAAAAAGGATAAAAGGCCGCGTCGGCGAGGGAGCTGTTATTGGTAAGAGTTAAAATGATGTACCAGAAGCGTTTTGGCTCCTTTTCGCCGGGTAATTTAAGTGTTATCTGCCGGGGCTGGTCATAAACGACATCCAGCGTCCACTGGTTCGGCGTCTGCACGTCAGCCGGTGCGGGGAAGGTGCCGGCGGCGGTTTGGGCCGGTAATGCGGCAAATACCGTACAAAACAAGGCTGCGGCTAAGATTTTCATTACGAAATACCCTCTCGTTTGCTGATACAACTATTCCCACATATATTGTACTAAGTTTGGGCTTTGAGGTAAAGGATAATTTTGTGCAAAAGATATTTTTAGACAGGGTTGCCAAAGCGGTGATAATACGCTTAAATAGCAGTGCGGCGCTACAAAATACGGAAACTGCAAGAGAAGGGACTCATGGCCGAGGAACCAAAACAACTCTTTGGGCAGGTGGAGGAGCTGCTGAGCAGCGATAATCGGGGCCGATTGGGGTCATTGCTCTCGGAGCAGCGGAGCAGTGATATCGCCGAGATTGTCGAACTTCTGGATGATTCCGACAGGCGGGTCGTTTTTGATTTGCTGGATAAGTCGGTTGCCGCCGAGGTTCTCGAAAAGGTCGACGAGGCGACGCGGTCTGAGTTGTTCGATCTGCTGGGAGAAAGGGAGCTTACAGGTCTGATATCAGAGTTGGACGCCGACGACGCCGCGGATCTTTTGGCGGAGTTGCCGGCTGCCGAAAGCGAAGATGTTCTCGATCACATAGCTCAGGATCAGGCCAGGCAGATCAAGGATCTGATGACCTATTCGGAGGATTCGGCCGGCGGCATCATGGACCCGGTGCTGGTGAGCGTCTCGGAAGACGCCACGGTCGGCGAGGCGATCGACGAGATCAGGTCGGCGGAAATCGACGAGGATTTTTTCAGCGTGTTTGTGGTTAATCGACGAGGCGAGTTTCTGGGTGATGTTCGTATCAGGCATCTGATATCGCGTTCGGAAAGCACCGGGATTAAACAATTTATAGATACCGATACGATTTACGTTACGACCGACACAGACCAGGAGGAGGTCCGCAATGTCTTTAAGAAAAACGATCTTATCGTAGTTCCGGTTTTAGACGCCAAACATCGTCTTGTTGGCCGTATTACAGCCGACCGGGTCATTGAGGTTGCCGAAGAGGAGGCGGTCGAGGATATGTATGCGATGGCCGGTACGGATGCGGCGGAGTTGGAAAATTTTTCGATTCTGCATGCAGCTCGCATTCGGATGACGTGGCTTTTGCCGTGCCTCGGCGGTACGGCGATTACGGCTGTTGTGGCGTTGGTTTTCAAGAACATTTTCATACAGGCGGATTTGCTCTATATCTTCATCACGGCGTTTGCGTTTGCCCCGATGATCGCGGCGATCAGCGGCAATGCGGGATTGCAGACTTCAGCGGTCGTGGTTTGCGGTCTGGCGACGGGGGACCTTGCGGCGCTTCGTATCGGTCAGGTTTTTGCCCGAGAGGTTCGTGTGGCGCTTCTTGTGGCGGTCAGTTGCGGACTGATCGGGGGTATGATCTGTGCGGTGCTGCCGGGTTTGATTCCTGCGGAGGTTCTGGCCGAGGGCGCCAAGGCGGCTTCTGTCAGAGGTATTGAATGGGGCCAGCATGTTCAAATCGTCCTGGCGTTTGCCGCGGCGATGTTTTCTGCGATTATGGTCTCTACAACGCTTGGGCTGTCGCTTCCGTTTCTGTTTCGAAAGGTCGGGATAGACCCTGCGATAAGTTCCGGGCCGCTGGTAACCACGGTCAATGACGCGATCAGCGTGGCGATTTATCTGGCGTTGACATTAGTGCTGATCCGTTAATCGATCCGCCGGCGGATTTGGAGGGCTGCCTGCAGGTTAGTCAAGAGCTTCAAAGTGCCTGTTTTGACGGTATGGTCCGATATGTCGAAAAAAAAACGGGGCAATTGGGGCAATATGGCCAACATCTGAGTTGACAAAACCCGTTTGTTTGGGGTATAATAGGGCTTTTGCAAAATTCCGGTTTGACATGTTTTTGGGAAAGAAAAGGCGCTGAGCTTTTTTCTTTCCTTAAAGATAACTTGTTATACAGCAGGATGTTATGGAATTACATAAGAAAATCGAAAAAATGATTTTCTTAAGTAATGTATGCCAAACCGCAATTTTGCAAAAGTCTTGATATAATTATAGTTCTCGATTCAACCGCGATTCAACCGCGATTCAACCGCGATTCAACCGTTTTTTGCGGTCGTCGATATGTCTTTTGAGGGTGAGGCAATTGTCGCCAACCAATTATATCATAAGTACTTGTGAGTAAAGGAGCAGAAGATGTCCAAGGGCCAACCGTTGGATCGCCATGTCAGCACGGGTAAGATACCGGAGGTGGAGAAGTGGTTCCGGGCAGCCATCAAGGCCGACGCCAGCGACTTGCACCTCAAGGTGGGCATGCCGCCTAAGATGCGTATCCACAGCAAGCTGATGAACACGACAGGTGAGGTCTTGACCGAGCAGCGGGCCGAGGAACTCATTTTTGAGTTGATGAGCCCGGCACAAAAGGAGTTCTTTCTTGACAACGGTGCGCTGGATTTTGCGTATCAGGTTGGCAAGATGGACCGTTTCCGTATCAACGCTTTTCGTCAGCGCGGCTGTGTCAGCCTTGCGGCACGGCATATCAGCGGCAATATCCCGCCGTTCGAATCGCTGCACGTGCCGCCGGTGGTTGAGAAGATCGCCGAATGCCACGACGGTATGATTCTTGTTACCGGTCCTACCGGCTCCGGCAAGAGCACGACGATTGCGTCGATGATCGATCATATCAACAGTACGCGCGCGTGCCACATTGTTACCATTGAGGACCCAATTGAATTTTTGCATGTGGATAAAAAGGCAATCGTTTCACAGAGAGAAATCGGCATCGACGTTCCGAACTACGACGATGCCCTGCGGTCGCTGATGCGTCAGGATCCGGATGTGGTGCTTGTGGGTGAGATGCGCGACAATGAGACGCTGACGGCGGCGATGCGGGCGGCGGAGACGGGGCACCTTGTGTTCGGGACGCTTCACGCCAACAACGCCTCGCAGACGATTCAGCGGATACTCGACCTGTTCCCGCAGGAAGAGCGCGATCTTGCCAGACAGACGTTTGCGTTGACGATTCGTGCGGTTATAAGTCAGCAGTTGCTGCCTGGGCTCAAGCCGGATGTGAAGCGTGTTCCGGCGGTGGAGATTCTGATTCGGACGCCTATCATAAGGAAACTGATTTCCGAAGAGCGTGAAGGGGATATACCGACGGCGATCCGGGCGGGTTCGAGTGAGGGGATGCAGGACTTTACGGATAGTCTGCAGAAGCTGGTTATGGAGGAATGGATCGATTTGAAAGTTGGACTGGAGTACGCTCCGAATGTGGAAGAACTGAAGATGGCGCTGAAAGGGATCCGTACTTCCACAAGCGGTATACTGTAACATGTTATTCTGGTCAATGTATAGACGGAGCCTTCTATGGCGAACATATTAGCAGCCGCCGCCGGATACGGCGGTTATATTTCTCCGGTTAAGCTCATCGTTCTGATAGTTTTGTTTTTTGCATGGATGCCGCTGGTCAACTGGGTCTACCGCGACACCAAGGCGGTCAAAACGAATACTCAGTTCTGGACACTGATCATTTCATCGACGGGCGCCGGCGCGCTGTTGATATGGCTGCTGGCGCCGCTTTTTTTGATCGGTCTGCTGATTTACATTATTGCGGTGGGTGCGGCGGCAATGGCTTATATCGTGCATCGGAATGCTCGCGTAGCGGATTTTGAGAAGGTATTGACGTTGGAACACATCAAGAGCATTTTTGTCAACGAATCCAGGAAGATGGACAAGGCCAGCCGGGGCTTTTCGCTGATTACCGCCAACGGCAACGCTGTTCCCCTGCCGAAGCCCAAGAGCCCGGAAGCGTTTGGTTTTCAGACGACGTGTGAGATAGTGGAAGATGCTTTGTGGCGGAGGGCAAGCGATATCGTGTTCAGACCGACGGAGGAGGATTACAGTGTGATGTATTTCGTCGACGGGCTTGCAACAAAGCAGGCGCCCCGGAGCCGTGAAGAGATGGAGTATTTCATTGGCTATCTCAAACAATTGGGCGACATGGACAGCAATGAGAAGAGGAAGCCTCAGAAGGGCAAGTTCGAGGCGGTGCGAGAGGAGGAGCGTGTGGGCTGGGAGATATTGACCGCCGGTTCGACGGCGGGCGAACAGCTCAAGCTGACCCGGATGCTGGAGTACAACCTGATGAAGGTCGACGAGGTTGGGTTCACGGCGAGCCAGGTCGAGGCGATCGCCAATCTGCGTGATCTGAAGAAGGGGCTTTTTATCATTTCGGGTCCCAGGAAAAGCGGGACCACGTCAAGTATGTATGCGCTGCTCCGCAATCATGATCCTTTCATGAACAATATCAACACCCTGGAGAAGGAACCCGCCGCGGAGCTGGAGAACATTACGCAGCACACGTTTTCACTGAGCGACACGGGGACGACAACGTACGCACGCAAGCTGCAGACGATTCTGCGGATGGGACCCGACATCATAGGCGTAGAAGATTGCTCCGACAAGGGATGTGCGCCGCTGGCGGCGAGGGCGGCGAAAGACGACAGGGTGATATATGTGACGCTGGAAGCCGCCAGCGCCATGCAGGCGCTGGGCAAGTGGCTCAATATGGTTTCGGACAAGAATCTGATAGCCGATACGCTGGTCGGCATCAGCAACCAGCGGCTTGTTCGCGTGCTGTGCGACGAATGCAAACAGGCGTATCAGCCGAACCAGGAACTGTTCAGGAAATTCAATATACCGGCGGGTAAGATCAAAGTGCTCTATCGCCCCGGAGAGATCGAGTACGACAAGCACGGCAAGCCGATCGTATGCGAGAAATGTCAGGGTACGGGCTTTTACGGACGCACAGCTATCTTCGAAACGGTGATCTTGAACGACGAACTTAAGGAAGTGGTTCGCCAGGCCCAATCGCTTCAGGAGATTTCATCGCGGTTCAGGCGTGCGGGCATGCTGTATCTGCAGGAGGAATCGATCAAGAAAGTGGCGAAAGGGATTACATCCATTAATGAAGTGATCAGGATGTTTTCATCAAAGACGAAACCTCGGAAAAAGCGTAGTTAACCGTGCGATGCAAATGACCGGGAGGCAAAATGCTTGCAATGACATTGATTTTGATTACTGTTATTTTGTCGGTGGCGCATTTCTATTTGAAGAGCGGGGCGCTGGTTTCTTTTGCGGCGTTTGCTGCGGCCGTGTTCGGCGTGATCGTGGCTTTTGCTTACTACGAGCCTCTGACAAGCATGTTGCTTATACGGGGTTACGGCGGTCAGTGGGCGTCTGCGGGAATTTATGTGGTGCTTTTTGTTGTGACTTTTGCGGTCATTCGCACGGCGGCGGACTTTATGTTCGGTCAGGATGTCGAATTGGGCAATGTGATAACCAGGACGACGGCGATAGTATGCGGGATTCTGACGGGTTTGATTATATCGGGTGTGGTTCTTATTGCCCTTGCGATGGCGCCGATCAGGGCCACCTGGCCTTATGCGAGACTGGGCGACGGCGACAGCGACGTTACGATTGCCAGGCATATGCGTTCACCAGTCAAGCCTCTGATTCGGGCCGACGGTATTGTGACGGGGCTGTTTGGCTGGATAAGCCGGGGCAGCCTGAGTTCGAAAAAGAGTTTTGCGGTTTACCATGCGGATTTCCTCAATCAGATTCACCTGAACAACTATAAGGCGAAGGAAAAGGTTTATTCAGTTGCGGGAAACAGAGCGGTGCGTGTTCCGAAGAAAGGGGTGCGAAAGCTCGACAGCAACAATGACAACCTTACGGTGGTTCGCATGGAAGTCAGGAATGCGGACATCAAGAAAGGCGGCGCCCGGGGTCCCGACGGCGACGTTGTATTTACGTTGGGACAGGTAAGATTGATCTGTAAGAAGAAAGGCCGGATAGATACTCGCGGCTCGGCTGATGCGGTTTATCCCGAAGGTCGAATAGTGAGCCGTCGCACAGCGGACAAAGACGCAAAGAAGCAGGATTTGACGGGGGTCATGAGCGGCAGAGTGCTTGAGAGGCGCTCGCTCGACAAAATCATCAGGCTGGGGAGAGATGAGTTTCAGATTGGCGGCAAGAGCGCGGATGCACGTGTCGACCTTGCGTTCGAGGTGCCGTCGGATAAGGAAGCGGTGTTGCTGGAATTCAAGCAGAACGTTGCGGTCGAAGTTCCGGCGTCGGCGCCGGCAAGCGAAGAGGCCGAACAGTTGCTGAACTCTTCCGGCAGGAAGTCGCCGGCGGGCCGCGGTCCGGCAGTCGCCGGGCCGGGGGATCCGAACACATAGTCCGCTCGAAACAGGGTTAAGGTCGCGGGGGTGTGTAAAGGCAAAGGCAATGGTCGCTGCAGCAAATGAAAGATTTGTTGCAGTTCAGACGCACAGGGCGATTTCCTCCAGGTCCAGTTCCATCAGGTGCTCAAGGTAGGTATCCAGATCTTCCACGGGAAACTGCGCCAGAAACTCCGGCTTTGCTCCCTTGTTGATTTCCATGATGCAGTCGATTATTTCCCTTTTGCTCATTGACTCGCTCCGTTAGTGTCCAATAACAATGCCATCCGATTAGATTCGATATCGGGTGGGGGGCGATTTTTCTTGAATTGCCGAGGCGCCAAGCAGTCTATCGCGTATCATGTAGGAGTACACCATATGAAGGGCCGGGCAGTGGCGGGGCTACACTATATAGGCCGGCGCCGCACAAGTATGCCGTCGGCGTCGTAAGAGTCCAATAATATCAGTAGTAACAGTTTGACGGGGTGTCGGGGGGGGGTGTGGATTTTTTTGGAAAAATTTTTGTTTTTTTCAGAAAGACCGCACAAAGAGGCAACAGGTCGCTAATATGGTATGCAAACACGGCCGATATAATGTTGACTCGCATCGCAACGGGCGGAATGAATGATTCCATGCAATCGGATGCAAGGGATCGGGGGGCATTTAGCGTGTGCTCTGTGAAGGCTGTTACACGGTAAGCGGAAACCATGACTGAACTCTCAGAGAATATTTACAACGAAACGTTGCGTCGGGATGAGGCGAAGTTGAAGCTGTGGCGTTATGCGGGGCTGATGCTGACTTACCAGTGCCCGGCGGCGTGTGAGTTCTGTTACTACAATTGCGGACCGGACAAATCGGGGCTAATGTCGCCGGAGACGGCGCTTGCGGCATGGGAGTCGTTGGAGCGATTGGGTGGAAAGAATGCGAGAGTTCACATCACGGGCGGGGAGCCGTTTGTGTTCTTTGATAATATGGTTGAGATACTCACCCAAGCCCGGAAGGCGGGGCTGAGGGGGCCGGAGACGATAGAGACCAATGGATTCTGGGCGGGAGAGGAAACGATTGTTCGCGATCGGTTGCGGGTTCTCGACGAGGTGGGGATGGATCGATTGAAAATAAGCTGGGATCCGTTCCATGCCGAGTTTGTCGATGTTGAGCAGGTCGGAATGTTGGCCCGGACGGCGGAGGAGGTGCTGGGCAGTGATCGCGTTCTTGTTCGGTGGGAGAACTACTTACAGGAGCCTGTTATATCCCGGGGGTGCTCCGGGGCCGAGCGTGCGGAGGCGTACAGGCGTGCGTTGAAGGATTTTCCGTGTCGATTTACGGGCAGAGCATCGGGCTATCTGGCGGAACTTGTCGCCGACAAACCGGCGGTATCGTTTGCCGCCGACAACTGCAAGTCGGCGTTTCTGTCGGCCAAAGGGGTCCATATCGACCCATACGGGAATGTTTTCAGCGGACTTTGCAGCGGCATTGTGGTGGGTAATGTAACGGAGGTTTCGCTGGAGGAGGTGTGGAAGCGTTTTTCACCGCGACAAGGTGATATTATTGAAGTGCTTTTCGCGGAAGGGCCTTTCGGGCTTTTGTCCGAGGCGCAGGAGGCCGGGTATGAAAGGCAGGAGTTTTATGCGAGCAAATGTCATCTTTGTACGTGCCTGCGGCGGTTTTTCTTTGACAAGCGAGTTTATAAAACCATAATCGGGCCATGCGAATGTTATTCGCTGCAGTGAAAAGGTTTGCGAAGATATGTCTGTGAACGAAACAAGTCTGGATACGTTGTTCAGCCGAATAGTGCTGGAGCAGAAGCTGTGCACGGAATTGGAGCTGGAGCGCTGTCAGAAGGAGTTGGAGTCGCGTTTGAAAGCAAATGAAGCTTCGACAATGGAGCAGCTCTTGCTGGAGTACGGTTTCATTACGGCGACACAGGCTGTGCGGCTGAAAAACAACATTAAGGAAAGCAAAGCCGCCGCCGGCAAGATCCCGGGGTACAGGGTATTAGGCAAGTTGGGCTCGGGCGCCATGGCGGTGGTCTATAAGGCCAAGCAGTTAAGCCTCGACCGTACGGTGGCGATCAAGGTATTGCCTCGCCGCTTCACGGAGAAGTCCGACTACGTCCGGCGTTTCTATAAAGAAGGTCGTATCGCCGCCAAGCTGAATCACAATAATATTGTGCAGGCGATTGACGTTGGCGAGGCGGACGGCCTGTATTACTTTGTGATGGAGTACGTTGAGGGCAAGACGCTTTACGACGATCTGTCCAAGGGCAAGATTTTCGATGAGGCCGAGGCTCTGGAGATTGTGATCCAGCTTGCCAAGGCGCTGGCGCACGCACATATGCACGGGATGATTCACCGGGATGTAAAGCCCAAGAACGTTATGATCAACAGAGAGGGCGTGGTCAAGCTGGCGGATATGGGTCTTGCTCGCGAGACGTCGGATATTGAAGCGGCCAGGAACGAGCAGGGCAAGGCCTTTGGGACGCCGTACTATATTGCGCCGGGACAGATTCGGGGCGAGGTGAGTATTGACGGTCGGGCGGATATCTACGCATTGGGTGCGACGTTCTATCACATGGTGGCGGGGCGCGTGCCGTATGAGGCGTCGACTCCGGCGGAGGTAATGAGGAAGCATATCAAAGAACCGCTTGTGCCGCCGGACCATATCAATATCTCGCTGTCGGCGGGGATCGCCGAAGTCATCGAGGTGATGATGGCCAAGAACAAAAAGGATCGCTACAGCAACATGGAGGAATTGCTTATCGATCTGGAGGCGGTTCGCGACGGCAATCCGCCTTTGCGGGCTCGACGGCGATTCAATATGGAAGGACTCAAAAAACTCGAAGAAGGCGCCGCCGTGGAAGTGGAGACGGAGGAAATAAGACTCTATGGCGAGGAGACCATTGCGCGGTACCGGGTGCTGCTGGTGATTGTCGGGGCTCTGGCGGCGATGTTTGCGGTGGCCCTGTTTTACAGTCTTGCCCATGGCGGGAAGTAAACAATCTCGTGTCGACAGCGTTTCTTTACCGAATCGTTGCGAACCGGTCTTTTTGGATTGCGCTGCTTTATGTCGAGCGGTGGAGCACATTTTACGGCAAAGGAACTGGCCGCTGTTCTCGGCCAGTACGATATCGGCAAGGTTGAACAGACTCTTACACTTGCGACGGGGAATAAGCGCTCCCCGAAGAAGATTGTCGTTGCGGAGCGCGGCAGGTTTTTGCTGAAGCGGAGGGCGAAAGGCAAGGGCGACATCTACCATGTGGGGTTTGCTCACAGCGTGCAGATATTTCTGGCCGATCGCGGCTATCCGGTAGCCGAAGTGGTGGCGACGCGCGATGATAACACCGTGCTGAACATGGACGGGCACACCTACGAGATGTTTTGCTTTATGCCGGGAGGACGTTTTGACGAGTCGTTGGCGGAGGTGCGCGATGCGGGGCGGCAGTTGGCGAAGATGCACGATCATTTCATTGACTTTGTATGCGGCTGGCGACCGCTGAAGCGGACATATCACGATTCTTCTGCGGTTCGTGGTCATCTTGACAGGATTTTCGCCGAGCGTGGTCCTCACAAGCCGGGTCGTGGCTGGGCGTCGATTGCTCGCGAACTGAAATCTCTTTACGACGCATCGAGCGAGACGGTCAACGGCTTAGGCTTCGCCGACTGGCCCGATCAGATCGTTCACGGCGACTGGCATCCGGGCAATATGCTTTTTGTCGACGGCAAGGTGTCCTGTGTGCTTGACTTCGACTCGGCGAAGATTGCGCCGATTGTGACGGATCTGGCCAACGGCGCACTTCAGTTCTCGATAGTGGCGGGGCGCCCGAATCCGAAGGACTGGCCGGCTTATCTTGACGGACGGAAATTGAGCGCATTTGTCGGCGGATATAAGCAACTGCACAAGCTTGGCGATGAGACGCTTCGGGCAATCGGCGATTTGATGATTGAGATTATGATCGCCGAAGCAGTCATGCCGATTGCGGCGACGGGTTTTTTTGGTCATTTGTCGGGACTGGATTTCTTGGAAATGATCCTTCGCAAATGCCGGTGGATCGACGATAATCGCGAAACCGTTGACAAGGACATAATCGGGAAAGGATGAGCCGCGATGGCGCGTGGAGCGACGAGCACAAAAACACGGATATTGCAAATGGCCCGGAATCTTTACAGCGCCCACGGCTGTGAAGGAACGACGTTGGAGGATATCCTGACGGCGGCGGGGATAACGAAGGGGGCGTTTTATCATTATTTCAAGAGCAAGGAATCGCTGTGTGAGACGATAATCGAGCAGGTAACCGCCGATTACCGGCAACTGGCGATGTCGCTGGATGCCGACGCCGAGCCGATAGATCAGTTGCGCGAGATGATCTCCAAACTTGCCGTGTTAAACGCCTCGGGCGAATGGGTCAACTGCCGACTGA
>QNBS01000042.1 GCA_003644175.1 Planctomycetota bacterium
AGCAAGACAACAAAATCTCCAAAAGCTGTAGCGGCCGTGGCATACCGCGTCGCACGCGACACACTGCCTGAGCATTTCAGCCCCTACAGCCCCAAAAAGTTCACTCAACCGCAACTACTGGTCTGTCTGGTCTTGAAAACCTTCTTCGATACAGACTATCGAGGCATTGTTCAAATATTAGACGACTGCCCGAGTCTGCGCAAGGTTTTTGAACTAAAAACCGTGCCGCATTTTACAACGCTGCAAAAATCCTCCCGGCGGCTGCTCAAAGCATACAACGCTCAAAACAGCTCCAAACGCAGGAAGAAACCACATATAAGCGTTTTCCAAAACTCGCCGTCGTTTGTGATTGTCAGACGCATCTGATTCTTTCAGCGATAACCACGAGAGGGCCAAGTCCTGACATTAACCAGTTCTGCAAGACGCTAAAACCGTGTGTGGAAAAGTTCAGGATAAAACACCTCCTTGCCGATGCAGGCTATGACAGCGAAGCCAATCACACGTATGCCAGAGAAGTTCATCAGATCAAAACAACCATACCGCCAAAGCATGGCAGGCCGACGACAAAGCTGCCAAAAACAAAATACCGCAGAGAGATGCGAACAGATTTCGACAAGGAAACATTCGGCCAGCGCTGGCAGTCCGAAACAGTCTTCAGCATGATCAAACGCAACTACACCGACAGCCTCAGTGCGCGCAGCTACTGGTCCCAATGCCGCGACATGATCCTGCTGGTACTAACACACAACCTCGGGATCATCTTACTTGTCAAAGAGCTTTTCTACAGAGCAGGTCAGACCCCTTTAATTATTCCTGCCCTGGCATTGTTGAGATTTACTGAATTCATGTGAATTCATGCTATTTTTCACAAAGTTTTGCCAAATCTTTTTGGCTTCCCAGGCTTCTATGGTAATCGCATAAAGAGGCAGAGTTAGGAATCCAACAACATTCATAAAGAGAATGAACGCTGGAACAGATAGAGTTAAACCAAGCAACCAATGAAAAGCCCATAACCACTTGACGCCAAAGGCTGTGGCGGCTATTATCAAAGACCACCTAAGAATATCGCAGAAACGTTTTGATACCATATTTTCCTCTCCCAAGCTGAATTTAGAATTTAGTTTTAAATCCGCTACTTTTCTTACGAAAGTATGACTTTCTTAACCTCTGTCTATTGGTTCATAAGGATTCACGTAGTTGCCAATTGAGAGCTTGCCTTTACTTGCACTCTGATCTCGCCGTACCACACAAAGGGTCCGAATAACTTCTCGGGTGCCGGCTTCGCCATATGCATGGCATTGTCGACCTCGTAGTATTCATCTAAAGTCCCACGGGGGCATATGACGTAGTGAAGGACGTGCCACATATATCCCAGCCCCCCCGGTAGCTTGTGCTTGGGGACATAGGTCACAAGCAACTCCCCCTCTTCCTTAACGACCTCAGACAACTGTGGGTCGTCGAAAACACTTGCCGCGAGACGAAAGTCGTCACGGTGTACAATGGGAAGCACTCCGGGTTGGTTTAGGATCGGAGATTCAACGAGCAGATGTCCGTAATGATCAAATTTGGTAGGTGTCTTGACTGTGTTATTGGGACCGACAGTGGTTTGCAGCCTGTCAAATTCCAAAACACGGAAGACTTGAGAGACGATGTCTCCCCATTTGATGTCGCGTCCGATCTCCGGAGTCATGGCACGGACATCGACGCCGATCGCAAGGAGGTCTGCGAGTTGCTTCTCTTGATGTTCGGCGATTCGCTGGACTGCCGCGTCGTGATTGCCGTCCTGCAGATCCTTGGAGACTTCTTTGCATACCTCTGGGGTAAGGCCGAGCCTCTGTATGTCCTTGATTGCGCGTTGGTGACGCAGTAGCCGCCTTCCAACTAGTACAACAAAAGATAGGGCGAAGGCAACCCGACCGTCAATAAACTGTGCTAAGATGAATGCAACAATAACCGCTATAAAGGTGTCCATTATTTTCTCCTGACTTTTTATGAAGTAGCCTGCATCTTACTTGACCAATATTTGTTGTATATATATATACAACCCACAGTGTAACCTGCTATATTTAACAATAATGTAATCTCAGGGGCAGAATATGTAGCCAAGTTGTTTTGCTTGCTATAAACCAACCCAACCAAAGCCAAAATCAATGATAACACTATGAACAGCAGACCCACCCAAAACTTTTTACTTGGTGCTATGAAAGTTGCAGACATTATTAATATAAATGGGTTAAAGAAAGCATACAAGAGATACTCAAGCTGCGCAGGGTTATCAAAGGTTATGATTTTATCAGGGATATATTCCTGTAATACAACAATCCAGTGTATCGGAAAGTCGCTAATGAAAACAAAAAGTATAGCCCCCGGCAATACCGCCATCCATCTAAGAATTGTAATAACCATTTTCATAATATCCCTTTTCAGAAAAGTCTTTCACCGCACCATTCTAACAATTGCCTATCTCAATTCAACGGATAAACTCTGCCGTCGCTCAACAACGGCTGTCAGATCATTGCCTGAAGCTGCTTCTTTGTCCATTTCCGTCTGAAGCATTACAGTTATTGTTTTCCCATGTATTGTGCATGGGCTTTCTCGTCGTCATCTGTGTTGATAAGCAAGTAGTCATAACCTGGTGAACCAGATGAAGATTCTGTTACGGTTATATTGGATATGGGCAACCAAAGCACAGCATCAATCTTGTCAAAAGGATCTATAGCCCAGAGAGTACCGTCCTCTAAGACCATGTATGTTCCGCTATCGATATTTTTCTTGAGCCAATGGCCACCGCCTACCCCTACGTATATCTTTGGGATAGCAGCAGAACGTACTGCTTGTAGTGTACTCCGACTGTACTCGAGTTGCTGAACTCCTACAGCTCTTTCAATTCCTTCAATTTTCATTTTCCATCCACTCCCAGACTTGTATATCAGGACATCGGGCATGAAGGCGTAATGATAGTGGTAGTAGTATTCGGTCTGTTGCCATATCTGACCATTCATCAGGATGACAATTGTTTCACCCTCCCATCCCTCAAAAACACCGTTGGTTTTGCTTTCGATAACTGAACTGTGTGATGAACCCAACTGGATAAGTGGAACAGGCACTCTCTGCTGTACTTCTGATCGAGACACACCTTGCCCCTCACGATACTTCAAGCCCAGTTTGGTCTGAGCATTAGCATATCCCTGCCCTGCTGCTTTGGTACACCACTTGACCGCTTGCTTGTAGTCTTGGGTCACACCTTGACCATTGTAATACATCGCTGCCAGATTATACTGAGCATCTGCATCTCCTCCTTCGGCTTTTCTATCTACAGCAAAAAGAGGCAAGTCACCAAGAAAAGAATCAGCCTGCGTATTTGCCGGCGTATTTGAAAGCCACACAAGAATTATGGCTATCAGAACAACGACAATAAGAGCCAACACTGAGCACCACTTAGGGTGATCCTTGTCCAATCTTGTCGTTTGAGCAACTGTTTCTTCTGCTGGGGGCTTTTCCGCGTTGTGTCTTGCGTCCATGTTTTATCTCCCTCTGATATATAATCTGTCTCCACCACCTTTTCGAGTGAACCACCCTCTGCTCACATACGATAAAGTTTTTATCTCAACTATTCTTCCATAAGAACAAGAAGCTCATCCGCCAAATCAGGATCAAGAGTTGTTAGCTTCTTATGCTGTTTCAATGCAGAGTCTCTATCACCTATTTGGAGGTAAGCTTTTCCAAGGAGCACATGGTAGCCAGCGATATCTGGCTCAAGCTCGATAAGCTCTTTGAACTCTACTATCGCTTCCTCATATCTGCCTAAATCATTATAGTTGAAAGCAAGAGCTATATGTGCCCATATGTAATCGGGAGAGGTGTCCAAAGCTCGCTTCCAGGTTTCCACCGATTTTGTAAGTTGCCCAGTCTCCCAATAGCAATCTGAAAGCCACCTGTAGGCTTCCCGATAGTGTGGGTCCACCCTTGTCGCCACGTCAAAGCTCTTCATTGCTTCCTCAAGGTTGCCCGTATGGTAGTATGCAAGTCCAAGATTAAAATGTGCATCAGCATCATCCGGGCTGATTCTGGCAGCTTCTCTGAATGCTGGTATTTGCTCCTCATAGTTGTCGAGCCAATCATAGGCAATCCCAATGTTATAGTGGGCTTCAAAGTCGTCCGGGGATATTCTAATGGCCTCTTTGTAAACTTCTATTGCCTTTTCATAACGGCCTGAGTCGAAGTAGTAATCTCCAGGGAAGTCGTAGGCATCGATATTGTTGGGATTTATCTTGACAATCTGATTGAGAACTGCCGCTTTGATACTATTGACGGTAACGATCTCGGATTTCACAACCAAGAAACCGACCAAGCACAGCAGAATAATAATCTCGGCTTTCAAGAACCAACGCTTTTTTTGTTTAACCTTATCACCCATTGTGATTCTCCTATGATGAGGAAGTTTGGCTCATCCCTGAAAATAGGAATCCCGCGTTCTGTATATCACGTTGTAGCCTGGAACTGTATCACTTATTTCGGACATATAGATGGGATAGTTTACGTGGAAATTACATGTGGATGGTCCCATAAAAGGAGCAGGTGTTTTTTCATTTGAATAACTAAAGGGGTCAGACCCCAATTTTGGGTCTTCCTTTTGGTCTCAGCGTTGATTCCAGTCGTAACATTGCTGCTGTCTTCGTTATCCAGTCGTCCCGGCCCAGTGGTCGGCCTCTTTTGATACAAGTCTCAAGCATCTGGCGGTCTTTCTTTGGCATATTCACCGCTTTGTCAACAAGTTTGGTCCATCGCTTCGGCAAGTCCATCGGTCCTTTGCTCAAGAGGATCGGTTTTTCATCGCCCAGCCTGATCGCCAGACTGCTCCACGGCCAATCCGCACTCCGCTCAACGGCGCCGGCCCGCAGCGCATTGGACTCGACATATCGCATCAGCGTAAGATAGTACGAACTCGACTCGACGGGAAAACTCTTGAAACGCCCCTGGTACACATGGCCTATACCCACCGTCCCATGCGACGTATGCCGGCGGCCGGTATGAGTAACGGTAATCCACTTCATAAACTCGGACAAATCACCATCCTCTCGCGGCCACAGCACAAGATGCCAGTGGTTGGGCATTATGCAGTAGCCGCAGATACGCATACCGAACCGCTCTGCCCCCTCGGCCAGAATCTCCTCGAACGCCTCGAAGTCACGCCGCTTCTTGAAAATGCGCAACCGCCCATTGGCCCGATTAAGAACATGATAAACAATGTTGCCCTTAGCAATACGTTTTGGTCTCGCCATAATCGCCGATTATACGCTGTCGCCGGCCTCCGTCAAGAGGAGGGGGGGCGGACCCCTTTAGTTATTCCGGCGAACACGGACGGGATGGGTTCGCCACTAACACCAGCCATAAGCACAACTTACACTGCTTTTTGTCTTTTGACACAGGCAAGACTTGACATTTCAGCAAAATAGCAGACAATACCCGTTTCGCAGATGGTTTGCGTTTTTACGTTGGATTGTTGACCGGAGATAACGGCATGGATGACCATAATATACGAGCATTCACTCGAATATTCCGCTATGTCTGGCCTCAGTGGCCTCGGCTTGTGGTGATTGTCGTTAGTGCAGTACTGATTGGAGTGCTGTTTTCGCTGAGTTTTATGACGATCATGCCGCTGCTCAAGGTGATGATGGGCGAAGAGGGTCTGCACGGCTGGATCGACCGCAAGACGTGCGACAGCCGTTACGGGATGGATTTCTATGTGCCCGACACCACCGACTACATCGACAGCGACAGCAATATAGCTTATTATCTTCGTGTAACCCGTGTGGAAAAGGGTAGCCCCGCCGCCAGGGCCGGCATCCGACCGCAGGACAAGATCATCGGCGCCGGAAAGTTCAGGAGACAGAGCGATTCGGACGAGATCAGCTCCGTCAAGCTACTGGAGGAACTTGCCACGGTCGGGCAGGATGAGCCTATAGCAGTTGAGATTCTCCGCGATACAGAAAGCATTAATGCAGACGAGTTTACGGTTGAATTAGAGACTCGGCCGTCCGATAAACTGTTCCGCAGAATGAAAGTGGCTCTTACCGATCAGGCCCAGCGGGTGGTCGGTTTTCTCCCGCGCGACAAGGCCGGCGCCAACAAGGCCCGTGCTGTTATCTTCATCATTCTTGTAATGGCCGGCGTCACCGTCGCCAGGTGTCTGGGAAGGTTTTGGCAGGGCTACCTCGCCGAAAAGGTCGTGCAGATTTCCATCGCCAACTTGCGCAACGACGCATTTGCCCATGTGATGGATATTCCGGTGGGATTTTTCGCACAGAAGGGCACGAGCGACACGATAAGTCGAATTGTCGGCGACACGTCGACAGTGGGCAAAGGTGTCAAGATTCTGTTGGGCAAGATGCTTCGGGAACCGTCAAAAGCGATATTCTGTCTTGCGGGCGCGATGGTGTTGAGTTGGCAACTCACACTGATTTTTCTGACATGTGCGCCGGTGACGATCTGGATGTTCGGGTTGTTGGGCAAGAAAATAAAAAAAGCGACCAGGCGATCCCTGATGAGCAGTGCTGTTATGTTGGGCAGGCTGCAGGGGGCGATAAACGCACTTCGCGTCGTGAAGGTATACAATCGGCAGAAACACGAGACAACCGCGTATTCGGCGGTTAACAAACGCTTCCTCAGGCAGGTGCTGCGCATTGCAAGAGTTCAGGCGGCCACCAATCCGCTGATGGAGGTTCTTGGGATGATTGCCATGGCCGCGGCGCTTATGCTGGGTTCGATGTGGGTATTCGACCCGGCCAAAGACATGGGCCCAAGCAAGTTTCTTACACTGCTTGTTCTGTTGGGAACGTCCGCTGAATCGATTAGGAAAGTCAGCGACGTCTGGAACAGGATCCAGCAGGCAAATGCCGCGGCCGAAAGGGTTTATGGCATCATAGACGAGCCTGTCGAGCACGAAGCCGCCGGCGCCGTTGAATTGTCGCCGCTGAGCAGCACACTGGAGTTCAAGGATATTGTCTTCACTTATCCCGGCAACGACCAACCGACACTGAACGGAATAAACCTTACGGTTGACGCCGGTCGGACGGTTGCGGTTGTCGGTCCGAACGGCTCGGGCAAGACGACGCTTGTGAATCTTATTCCAAGGTTTTACGATGCCGACAGCGGGCAAATTCTCCTGGACGGCGTCGACATTCGCGGCGGGACATTAAAGAGCCTGCGCGATCAGATCGGGATGGTGACGCAGAATGTGGTCACCTTCAACGATACGATCGCAGCGAATATCGCATACGGCCGGCCTGACGCCACGAGAGAAGAGATAATCGACGCGGCGAAACGTTCATATTGCCACGAGTTCATAGAGCCTTTGCCCGACGGATATGACACGATGATTGGCGAACAGGGCTCTGGTTTCAGCGGTGGGCAGCTTCAGCGAATTGTAATCGCCCGGGCCATTTTGAAGAATCCCGCGATCCTGATTTTCGACGAGGCAATGAGCCAGGTCGACGCCGACAGCGAGGCGAAAATTCACAGGGCGCTGGAGGGTCTGATTGCCGGCAGAACATGCTTTGTCATCGCCCACAGATTCAGCACGGTAATATCCGCCGAATTGATCGTGGTCATGGACAATGGACAGATTGAGGCAAAGGGCACGCACGCCGAATTGGTCGAAAAATGCAGGCTGTATCGGAATCTGTATGAAACGCAGTTGGTGGTTCGTGAGGGCGCCTGACTGTTTGTTGCAGGGGGCTGGTAAGTCGATGTAATAAAAGGAATTTGCAATGTGCACCGAAGATTATCGTCAGGTCAGTAGCAGTGTGAAGGTGGCAGGGAGCGTCAGAATGCGCACCCCGGAGCAGGCAAGAAGCTATGAAGCCGGGAGATTCTCGGGGTCGCGGCGGGGCAGAAGGCTTGACCGGATAGACAAGGCTTTTGCAGAGAAGTTGTATAGTATGGTCGGCAGCGAAAGCTGTATAGTGGATGTACCGTGCGGCAGCGGAAGATTCTATGACATTTTTTGCGGAGCTAAAAGCCTGGTAATGATTGACTGCGACCCCAACATGCTTGGCGCAGCGCGGGAATCGCATGATATCGGCGAAAACGCTGCAATGCTGCAGGCGGACATTGGGTGCATGCCGCTGGAGGACAATTCGGCCGACTTATGTTTCAGCATGCGGCTGTTTCATCACATAGAGACGGAGGAAATAGTACGGAAAATATTGAGGGAATTGGCTCGTGTGTCGCGCAGATATGTAGCCGTCGGTTTCTACAACACGAACAGTTGGAGATATCTCTCGCGCAAGATACGAGGCAAGAAAGTTACGGGGCATTACTACAGTTTTCATCGCATGGCCGCTGTGGGCAGAGAAGTGGGACTTGAGATAGCCGAAAAGCACCCGAGAATAAATCTGTTGGAGCAGCAGTGTCTGGTGCTTTTTAGAAAGATACAGGACACCTAAGCAAACATGTCTGTATTCAGCGAACAACGAATGCTCGAGGCGGCCTTGCCTGTAAGATTCGGCGGCTCGCCAGGAGCGAAATGGTGGCTGAACAATGAAAATCTGATCGGGGCGGTCAAATCCTGCCAGAGCATTATACGCGAGCATACGGAATCGGGGATGCAATGTGAAGCTGAGATACTCAAGGAGGAAGAAAACCGACTTGTTTTTCGTATCAAGGCGTCGGATGACGATACGTTTCTTGTTGTAAAGGTTTTTCCGCTGCGCTGCCTGAGGCACAGATTGAAATATCATTGGATGAAGTATCGCAACCGGAGATTCGCCTTTGGCGAAGCTGTCAACTTGCTTATTGCGGCGGATCGCGGGTTAAATGTCCCGAAGGTGTACGGGTACGGACAGATGTACGGCCCGTGTGGGCTCATAAATAAAAGCGTATTGATTCTCGAGAACCTGGGCAACCACGTTCCGATCGGCGACATGTTGGAGAAGAACAGGGATAGCCAGGAAAAGTGCGTTGAGATACTAAGTCGGGCGACGCCATTTCTTGTCCGACTCTACAGAGCGGGTTGCAACCATATAAGCGTTAATTCGGGCTGCATTATGCTAAGCACCGACGGTTCGCAAGCGGATGATTTTATCCTGGATTTCGAGTACGCAAAGTTCTATGACAGCGGCGACCTTGAATTATTGATGTTTGAAGCCGCTACCCTGGCAAAGTACTGCAGGAACTTTATTACCGGTGAAACGATTGATAAATGGGTGGCTGAATTATTGGATGCAGTCGCAATCCGAGACCGCGTTACTCGAGACAGTTTAACAGGACGTTTTCGTTATCACTTTAACACGCAACTGTCTCGAAAAGACCGGCAAAAGATCGGCGTTGGGTAGTTTACATGAAAGCTGAGGAGTTTTTGCGCAGATATGCAGTTATTGAGCAATCAACGAATATTAGCGTCGGCGTTAAGATTCAAGTATAGCGGGGCGCACAGAGCAACATGGTGGCTCAGAGACGAGAGTCTGACCGCTCTTTGTGAGTCTGTGGGGGGTGTTGCCAGAGATATAATCGGCAACAACGTGGGCCCTGAGGTCCAAATGCTTAAGTCAACAGAGCGCAAGGCGGTTTTTCGGGTGCAAAACCCAGGAGAGGAGGGGGATACGTATGTTGCAAAACTTTTTTGCCTGGATCATCTTTCACGCAGGCTCAGATACTGGCGATACGGTTTGGACGAGGTTGCAAATCTGCTTCAAGCAGAGGCCAGGGGAATAAATACCCCGAAAGTATACGGCTATGGCCACACACATGATGCGTTTGGACTGGTCAGGGCCGGTATTGTCATTCTTGAAGATTTTCATGATCTGTCGCTGATGAGCGATCTGATGAGCGTGATGCCGGAAAGTGAACGCATTGGGCTGTTTATGAATACGATCCCTTTATTTGTTAGTCTTTACAGGGCCAATTGCAACCATATCGACTTAAACGGCAGCGCAATTATGCTCGACGGTGACAGCGGTAATCCGGAATTGTACCTGCTGGATTTTCATCACGCAAAGTTTTACAACAAGCCCAGTGTGAACATATTAATGTTTGAAGCGGGTTATTTTGCGAGATCCTGCCGAGAGTGGATACCTGCAGAAACAATCAGCAAATGGGCAGCGGATTTACTGAGTCATGTCGGCATCACCGACCATGCCGAATTGCAAAAAGCCGGAGAGATTTTTGAGTATCATCTGCAGGGAAAAGGTATTGCTCCCACCCAAACCACACTATCCAGAAAGCAGCGACAAAGAATAAGGTGAAGCAAGAGATTATAAGCCCCTCCGGAACGGGGGCTGTTTGGATTGAACAACTCCTGCCGGGCTCCGGCTTTCATCGCGATTTTCTATGAAGCCAACCCGTCAATAACTTCGCCGGCGGATTTCTCCGTTTTCCAGTCACCTTCCTGAAAAAATCGTATAAGTCTATGTCCTGATCCATCGCCTGAACCAATTGGTTGTACACATCTTCGCTATGGCGCTTACCCTTGAAATGAAATATCCTGCCGGTTTTCAGATAGTAGTCATTGTATTCCGTCACTTTCAAAACTTTAACCTTTAAACCGCGCCAGTCATATATTTTATCATAATGCTTCCAGTCAATGGTTTCGCTGAGAATATCTGTCAGGGCTTTTTGGTCGGTTGTATGGGGTATGCGGCATTCGTCCACCCACCTGTCTATAAGTTCGGCGCAATTAGTGCAGAAAAAAATCACCCCTGTATTCAAGACCCCTGAATAATGATTCGAGGTATCCATTTTTCTTCTTGGTTTTAAGGTGACTCCAATGTCATAGCCTGTCTCTTCTACTCTCTCCATAAAGAGACAATCCGCATCAACCAATATCATAGGCTCTGAATAGTTATCGAAATAATGTTTGACACAGAAAGGTTTGTGAGTTGCCTGAATTAATGGAACATTTCTAAAGGTGGTGTAATTCTGGAAATCGACATCCACATCAAATTGGATTATGTGGGCATCAAGAGATTCCCTCTGCTCGTCAGTAAGCCCGAGATCATAAATAATGAGTTGTTTGCCGTAAAAGCGCATTACGCTTGCGGCCAATCCGGTTAAACAATGAAAAAATTTACTGTCCCCGGTAGTTACTATGTTCACGAAAAGCTCGCTCCTTTTTATTTCACGAAATAAACGGCATAATCACTTGCAGCATTCTGCTTTTGCATAATATACGCATAAACAGTTTTGATGCCAAGATATTCTGCAAAGTTTCTTATTCGTGGAAAACCAAACCCGTATCCCGAATTGAAAGCAACCTTCTTCACCGCAAGGACGTCGAAACCGGCGGATTCAAATTTCCTGATCCATCGCTTCCTGCCAAAAGCGATGAATTCTGAAATAGTGTTATCGGAAACGCCATGTATTCTTGGC
>QNBS01000043.1 GCA_003644175.1 Planctomycetota bacterium
CGAGGATCCCGACTATGTCAACAAAATCGCCACCGAGGTGTTCGAGTTGCCCCCCGATCGCCCCGCCAACCAGCCCATCAAAGTAACCTACAGTTACGACCTGAACCAGCGAATGCATTGTCGCTTTGAAGATGAAGAGTCCGGACGCGCCATCGAGGTCGATTTCTGTGTCGGGGAAAACGGCGAAATGAGCAGCCAAAACGTCAGCAAAAGAGCCAGAGAACTGGAAAAACTCAAGGTTGAATGATGCACCCGGCGAGGAATGGCTATGGCTGAATGTATTCTCATTTCGACTATACTGTTTGCCTGGCTGATGTTCGGACGCACCATACTGAAACCAAACTCGCCGGTGATCAACTTCCTGCGAACATTAGGGCGACACAGAAAGACCGCTTTGGGGCTCGACAATTGCACCCCCCTGCCGCATCGGCCCGACACGGCGTTTGCCTGTAAAGTGCAGCTCGACTTTGAATCGTCCGATACCGGCGGCGCCTTTGCCGTCATGATTAGGGGCGCCGTGCCCGTGCCGGCGGCCATGCACGAAATCGACGTCCAGATACTGATCGCCGACGTTACCGACGGCGGCAATTCGCCACAGCCGGTGCTTTGTACGGCAAAGCAATGGCAGCTTGACGAGTCGCGCGTGTTCTGTTACAGAGCCTGCAGCGGCAAAATCCCAAGCACCGATTTCGTCATCTCCGACTGGCTGGGCGTTACAACAATTCCAACCGACGTCCTGGAGTTCCCTGCAAAAGGCGACAGAACACTTCAGTTCGTCGCCACGCTGATTTCCCGCGGAACCTCAAATGAACTGGCCTCTGCAAGTGTCCGGCTGGACTACCAAAACGACAAGCTCGGATACGCCGACGCCGGAAAAAACGCCGAACGAACCCAAATCCTGACCCGTCAACTCGCCGCTGCGGTCTGTACCGACAGAAACGACCGCCAACCAGATATCGACGCAATCTGCAGCGAAATGGCGTCAATCGCCACCATCGTTGAGATTTACGACGCCATTGAACTGTGCCTGAAAACCGTCGCAGAGGCCGGTACGACTCGCCGACACCAGACCGAGCTCATCAGCCGTATCGCAGACGCCCTTGCCGTCGATGAAAAAAGGCTCCGGGCACTGTCCCAGAAGATACTGCCCCACGACGCGCCCGAAGAAAGGGATCTCGAGTTCATCTTTGGAATTACCGCCGATATGACCCCCCAAGAGGAAAGAAACCGCCTCCGAGACGAATACCAGAAATGGAACGCTCGCGTCAACCATCCCGACGACGATGTTCAGGCCCAGGCCGACCAGATGCTCGCCCTCATCGCCGAAGCCACCGACAGCCTTCTCCAAAAGACCTCCCAATAGTCTCTTGATTCTCCCGCCCGTTTGGCTATACTGTGCCATACTGAATGTCTCGCCAACCTGGTCTTTTCCTGTTGACGAGGTGAATATGGCGGAAAATCCGGCAAGAACTCCCAAATTCCCTGGTTCCAATTAATTTAGTGTTGACCTTAGAAACCCAAGTCCTTACATTAGGGGCAGGAATTTGATAATCGGCGCGGTTTTGTACAGTTGACACGGCGTTTAAGATTAGGAGTCGCAAATGAGTTATAAAATACTGCTCGTTGACGACCACGAGATTATGCGCGAGGGCCTTGCCGCCCTGCTGCGAAAGCACCCCGAATATGAAATAATCGGACAGGCCGCAAACGGTCGCATCGCGCTGGAAATGGTCGATAAACTCGACCCAGATCTGGTAGTTATGGACATCGAAATGCCCAACCTCAACGGCATCGAGGCAACACGCCGTATGATCGCCAAACACCCGGAACTCAAGGTCATGGCGCTTTCGACCCACTCGCGGCAATCAATGATCGTCAGAATGCTCCAGGCAGGCGCAGCCGGCTATATGCTCAAGGAATCGGCGTTTCCCGAACTCACAGAGGGCCTTAAGGCCATGCGCGAAGACAGAACTTACCTCTGCAGCAAGGTCGCAAAGGTCGTTTTCTCCGACTACGTCAAGATGCTCACCAGCCCCGACTGGGCCGGCGGCGACGAACTCACCAGCCGCGAACGCGAAGTCCTCCAACTCGTCGCTGAAGGCAACACAACCAAGGAAATTGCCAAAACACTCAAACTCAGTGTCAAGACCGTCGATTCACACAGAGAACATATCATGGACAAGCTCGGCATCCACAACATTGCCGGCCTGACCAAATACGCCGTCAGAGAAGGCCTCACAGCCCCTGATTAAGAGCCTATCCGAATAACCTCTCGTCGGCCCGAGACCGAGCGAGTCGGTTGTGGGCAAGGAAGGCGAAGCAGGCAATGTACTGCATTGCCGATGCAGCCTGACGCCGACCACGATCGACGCAGCCGGTCGAAGCCAGAGGGTTATTGGGATAGGCTCTAAGAGCCTATCCTGCCTCTTTCAACATTGTGCGCAAAGCAGTCAAGTCGCGACGCATGGCCGTGATCGTTTGCCGGCGACGTTCTTTCTGCGAGAGATTCTTATTTGCTTTATCATATACCGGATATTCGTAGTGCAATGAGATCGGGCCGCCGATGTTGAGCGATTTGACAAGTTTGAAATACTGCTTGAAATCCACCATGCCTTCACCCAGCGGCACGTGGACATCCTTCCATTTGCCGTCCTTCTTTTCCCACCGGAAATCCTTGATCACCGCCGAACGGATAAAGGGAGACAGCAGCTTCATACCCAACCGCCACGAATAACCGCCTTCGGCGGTGGCGTGCCGGACATCGTACTGGCTGCCGATCCACTTGGGATTCAAGCCTTCGAGCAAATAATACAGGTCCCAAATCGCCGCCCCGACCCGCCGCCCGGCATGGTTCTGATAGGCGCCGTGAATGTGATGTCGTTCGTTTACATCCGCCAACTGCTTCATCCTGGGTTTCAACATCTGCAAATTCTGCATGACGGTCTTCTTGTCGTCATAACTCCAGTAGCCCATGCGATAGCAGCCGACACCGCATTTCCGGGCGGTTTCCAGTACGCTCGCCGTAAGCGGGTCGTCGGGATACTGGATGCGGGTTGTGATCATCGGCATGGAAATTCCAGCCGCTTTCGTCGCTTCAAGCGCTCGCGGCAGATCATCGCCCACCCGTTCGGGCAACACATGCCCACCCGGGCGTACAGTGAGATCGACGCCGTCAAAACCGATTTCCGCCGCGACTTCGGCCATGCCCCGGTAATCCAGCCACTGCAGGTGTTTGGAAAACACGCAGATGGGCCGTTTCACCGCCGCCTGTTTTGCGGAGAGTGCGGTCGTGGATTTCGTTGCCGGGGCAGACGTTGCTAACACGGCAGCACGTATGAATGTTCGTCTGGATAGTTCTTTTGGTCGCATATCCACGTTGCTCAAATCCGAAATCCTAATATCGAAATCCGAAACAAATTCAAAATACTAATGACCAAAATCTAAAACCTTATATGCCGTGACAGTTTTTAAGGATAACCGTCAGGGTTTCATCATTCGAAGCGCACCGACAAAACCATTGTAATCGCGAGCCCGTATATCCCAACTGGCCTGGTTGATATAATCCAGAATTTCCGGTGTATTCGAAATTAAAGTCATATTCACATGGCCGTCGCCAAACAATGCATTTACTCCAAAAGGCTTACCATCTACATCTCCTGCAAAAGACCGACCCCTTTTCCGGTGTGGAATTCTCACCAGGCTGTCGACAACCACCGGTTTATTAGTCAGCTTCAGGAAAGAAGTCTCTTCCCATGTCCAGTAGCAATAACTGCTGCGGCACCGAAGGTCTCCCGCCGGTCCTCCCCATCCACTCGACTTGTGTGGCGGCATAGACCTTACGACATTCTCAAAGTAGTAGTTAGGTGCATATTTACCGCCCAGGCTCTTTAGGGTCAGTTTAGCCGACGGGCAATAAAAAAGGTCCGGCACATCAAGATACTGCAACTCATATAATTTGCCATGGTTAAACGCCTTTAATAAGTCAGGGTCGGAGGCGCCGGTATCATCTCCTATAACATAAGACCACCAGGGCTGATAACCTGAATTTATACCATCGAAAAATTCATTTCCGTTGGAGCTGGAATTAGGGATCGCCTTCTCATTATGGCTCTCGGAATACAGGTGCAGACCAACACCGAATGACTTTAATTGGGTCGAACAGATCAGACGTCGGGCAATCTCCTTGGCCATATTCAGCGACGGAACCAGAATACTCAAAAGCAATGCTATGATGGCGATAACCACCAGCAATTCAATTAATGTAAATCCTCTTGTTTTTTGTCGAGCAGACATGAGTGAAACTGAAGGCGCCCGGTGCATTTTGATCTCCTATTATCTAAAAACCATTGTCTTAATAATAATTATACCCCATCACCGCCAAATTAGCAATATAATATTCCAGCGTAGTTGCAGGCCAGGCCCGAATCCTTGCTGTCGCACGGTAACGACTTGGCGCTATGTCAGCGCCATTCGGGCCTGATCTCTTTATTAGTAGAATTAATTGGTCTTCTTCCCCGGCCCGGATATAACTGCTTTGCGGAGGGCTTGTCAGGCGTAGCTGTGCATGCCTTCGAATAATCTTGAGAGGTTTGCCCAGAGCAGGGTCAGGATTATGGCTACGAGTCCTGAGATGGCCCATGCGGAGTTTATGTATGCGTGCTTCTTTCCGAACATGTGGCGGAAGTGCAGGTAGCCCACGAAGAACAGCCATGAGGCCAACGACCATAGTTCCTTGGGGTCCCAGCCCCAGTAATCGCCCCACGCGATTTTGCCCCACCAGCTTCCGAGTATCAACCCGAGTGTGAGCAGGGGAAAGCCGACGCAGACCATTTGATAGGTTGCCATTTCGGCGCCGAGGAGCTGGTCGGTGGAGCGTTTCCTGAGGCCCATGAGCCGGCAGACGGCCTGTACGGCGGCTTTGGCCATGAATATGTAGGAGAGCATGTACACGGCGACATGGGGGGCGAACAGCCAGCTTTGCAGCGCCGGCGGCAGGCGCTGGGGCTCGGCATCGAATTTGAAACCGGTGGGGAACAGGACGATAAACCCGATGAGCATATCGGTCGCAAGCGTCGCCGGGTCGCCTATTTGCAGATAGCGCTTGCAGAACAGCGATATGGGATAGATCACCAGGCCCAGGGTCAAAAAGACCTCGAAAAGGTTCTGCATGGGGATGTGAGCGACATGATACCAGCGATACCCGTAGCAGACTACCGCCGCTACAAAGCCGAAGAAATAAACAACGCCGGCCGTCTTGCGGAGGCGCAGCAGCATCAGCACAAAGGCAACAAGATAATGGGCCATCGTCAGATAGATCAACAGACCCTGAAGTGTGTATTTAATTTCCATGTGCAGTCCTTTGTTTTGCGGTTTTGAAATGTGCGATGATCGGACGGAGCCAGAGGTGATAAACGGCGCCGACGCACATCAGTGCGAAGCCGGCAAACACGAGCATCAGCCCGCTGTCGGAGGTAACGGACAGAACGGTGTATCGTCCGGCCTTGTCGTCGTATGAACTCTGGTAGAAGTGATAGCCGCCGTAATAGAGCGGATGGTTGACCTCGATAGTCTTTTCGAGCACGACCTTGCCGTCGACGATGACCTGCAGATCGCTGAAGAAATCTTTAACCATGCCCTGGGTAACGTAACGCAGTGTGAATTCTTTGCTTTTGCCAAAGTGGCCGGGGTACATCTCAAAAACATACTGCTTGTGCTCCGTGCCGTCGGGATACGTGATCGAGATATGGACGGCGGGATTGGACCCGGGATGGGGATCGTCGTAGGCGCCTTTATCCATATCGATCTTGAAGTTCTTGTAGGTGTTGAGAATCTTGAGGGAGGCGGCGCCGTCGAGCTGGAATGAGGCATCGGTTTCAATGGGTTTCAGCTCCCATGACTTGCCGTCGGCGGCGCCAACCAGCAGATGGGGCGGATCATAATACTCTATGCGGAAATCCTTGAGGTGGATTTCAAAAGGCAGATGAAAGATGCGGGGGTCTTCGTCGGTCAAGAGGATGGGATGTCCATGGTCGTCGAATTCGTAGATGGTGACATTATTGTTGGGGTCGATGGCATAGGCCGATCGGATTTTGTCATCGACGACGCGGTTTTCGCTCAGGCCTTCGTAGACAGTGATCATGCCGGAGGGCATTTTTTCTCTGCCGAGGAGTTTGTGCCGGAGTTTGTGCCCGTCGCCGGAGCCCCAGAGGCCTCCGGCGAGAATCGCAATGCAGCCGAGATGAATAAGCAGCAGACCCGGAACACGAATCAGACGCCGGAAGAGGAAAAGGCTCACGATAAGCAGCAAGGCGAAGAAAATCCAGTAGACGGCCAGAGGAACGGAGTTGAAGAAGGCCTGTGAGCGTTCGGCCCCGATAAAGGCCCCATAGATCGACAATACTGTCAGCAGGACGATTACGACCATCGCCATCCACATAACGGCCCTTTTGAGTTCTTTCATCTCAAATCCTTTATTTAACTGTCAGTGCTGTCCGGCCGAGTATTTCTGCAGCAATATGCATCAATACAGGGCCCAGATCGCGCCTGTGTTCGAGTCATAAAGCTCGAATCGGCAGAAACGAGGATTATCGTGAAAAAACACGGTTTTGCAAGGAAAAAACCGGATTACGCGGTCATACGCTCAGCGGGCGGCGCAGATCGTCGGCAAGCTGCAGCAAGAGGAGATAGCCGAGCGGCCATATTGAACTTAAAGCAGGTGTGAAATTTGTATTGCAAATCGCCGGCAAACTTCTATAATGCGCCGCTTGTCGGTGGGCTAATCCGCAGCAGGCGAAACTTCTAAAAAGAAATACGGTTAAAGAACAGCAGTAGAAAAGGGAGCGATTAACGATGGTGACAATAGAGGACGCACAGGTTGATTTATTCGGGGCCAAACTGCCGGATATGGCGGCGATTGAGAAGCTGGCCGGGTACGTTAACGGCAGTGAGATCAACCGAATTTCGTTTGAGGAGATGATTGACGGGAATTTGA
The DNA here is from genome assembly GCA_003644175.1 of Planctomycetota bacterium. Classification (GTDB taxonomy): domain Bacteria; phylum Planctomycetota; class Phycisphaerae; order Sedimentisphaerales; family Anaerohalosphaeraceae; genus B28-G16. The sequence continues at coordinate 6,992 of QNBS01000043.1, forward strand.
AAAACAAGCTCGCCGCCGGGATTGGACTTTATATTCTGGGCAGGTGCGGCGATGCGGCCGAACGTCTCAAAAAGGCGCCCGACTGCAAAGAAAAGTATATGTATCTTGGCTACGCGCATCGCGGGCTGAAACAGTTCGACAAGGCGATCGAGAGCTTTAGCAAAGCCGGTAAGCATCACGCAGACTCGCTGACGGTTTCTCTTGAGAAGGCGGCGACATATATCATGGACAATCGCCTTGATGAAGCCGGCAAGGAGTTGAAGAGCTGCTCGAATTTTGAGAAGGTCAGCGCCGACTACCATTACTATCTCGGTCGGCATGCCGACGCCCGCGGTGAGTACGCCGAGGCGATGGCCAATTACAAGGTGGCCGCCGAGCTTGCGCCCGGACACGCCAAAGCGTTATTTCAGCTTGCTTATGCATACGATCTCCGGGGCGATGAAGACGCGGCGATCGATTATTACAGACAGGTGATCAGACAAACGCCGGCGCATGTCAACGCTTTGCTCAACCTGGCGGTGATCTATGAAGACCGGGGTGAATACGAGAAGGCGTCGGCATGCGTGGACGGCGTTTTGAAGGTTCACCCGAACCACGCCAGGGCGCTGCTTTTTTGGAAGGATATCGAAAGCTGCAAGGTGATGATTTATGACGAGGAAAAAGAACGGCGCAGAGACCGGCGTGCGAAGATACTGGAAATACCGATATCGGATTTTGAGCTTTCGGTTCGAAGCCGTAACTGTCTGAAGAAGATGGGCATTTTGACGTTGGGCGACCTGTTGCGGATCACGGAGGCGGAGTTGTTGTCGTACAAGAATTTCGGTGAAACTTCTCTGGTCGAGATCAAGAAGATACTCGATTCCAAAAGTCTGACGCTTGGTATGGCCATAGAGGAGACGGCCGCGGCGGCGGCCGCCGCCGGTGAAAACGCTGCCGCCGCCGACGCCGACGACGATGTTCTGGAAAAGACGATGGACGACCTGGAGCTTTCGGTTCGGTCGCGGCGTGCTTTGTCAAGGTTGGGGGTGAATACGCTTGTGGATCTCATTCAGAAGACCGAGGCCGAGTTGTTGGGCTGTAAGAATTTCGGCGTAACCAGCCTCAATGAAATCAAGGACCGATTGAGCGCCTTTGGCCTGGGCCTTCGAACGCTGGATTAGGCTTCGGCGTGTCGGCACGAACAACCGATTCGGATGGGAAGTGAAGGATTTGAGCGTTACAGAAAAGATCTCTTTTAGAACGCTTGGCGTGTTGGCGGTGATAGTTGTTTCCGGTCTTTTGCTTTTTACCATGCGCCACAAGCCCAGGCCGATAGAGCCGACGCCGGGGATGGAAACATCGCGGCGCCTGTGGGTGAGGGTTTTGCTCTTTGACAACATGAAAGAATTTGCTCTTTCGACACCGTCTGGTTTCACCGTGCTGGATGGCGACGGGCGGATAGCAGCGCAATTCACCGAGTCGTGCGGAGCGGTTCTTGTCGCGGTTCTGGAAGGTGGAATTGTGATCGGGGAGCACGTTTTCGGCAATCATGTTCGCATTGAACCGGACGATCCCTTTGTTTTCGGCGTTAATAACGAGGCGTACCGCGGACATGTGCAACTGATCGTCGCCTCCGACGGCGAGTCGTTTGATGTTGTCAATTCGCTGCCTCTGGAGTCTTATCTTGCCGGCGTTATCGGAGAGGAGATGCCGAGCTACTGGGAAACCGAGGCTCTGAAAGCCCAGACGATTGCGGCGAGAACTTATTGTCTGTTCATGAAGGCCAGGTTCGGTGCGCGCCGTGAATGGGATGTCACGCGCACGCAGGCCAACCAGGTTTACGGCGGGATCAAGTCCGAATCACCGATGGTGTGGGATGCGATTCGTCAAACGTCAGGGTGCGTGCTGGTGTGTCGCCGGGGCGACGGCGAGGAGATTTTTCCGACGTATTACAGTTCGACCTGCGGTGGTCATACCGAAGACAGCAGTCATGTTTTCGGCGATTCTTACGAGCCGCTTCGAGGCGTTCCTTGTCCGTATTGCGAGGATGTGGCGAGACGGAGTTTCTTTCAGTGGCCGACGGTATCGTTTGCAGCGGCGGATGTGAGTCGTCGGATTATCGAGCGGTACCCGAGATTTAAGAGCCTGGAGAGAATCGTCGCCGTCGAACCGGGCCAGGTCAGTGAATACGAAGGCTTCAAGAGGAATGGTTCTCTGCGTCTGGTGGGCGTAAACGGTCGGAGCAAAACGCTTCGCGCCGAAGATATGCGGCTGACGATCGACCGTACGGGCAAAAAAATAAAGTCCAACAGCTACGAGATATCGCCGCGGGGCGAACAGTTTGTTTTTTCCGGGGGGCGCGGTTTCGGCCATGCCGTGGGAATGTGCCAGTACGGCGCCGAAGGGATGGCCAGAAGGGGAAAGGACTTCAAGACGATTTTGAAGCATTATTTTCCCGGTTCGAGTATTCGCCGTGTTCAATAGCATTTTAGTCGTCAGTCTTTAGTCGTTAGTCGTTAGTGAGCGTTGGGCAAATCCTGTTTCCGCAACAGAAACTACTTATATGAATACCCTTTAGGGTAATAAATTTCCGCGAGAGAAATTGTACTATATTTCGTAAAGCGACTTATCCGCGCATCGGAGCGCATTTTTAATGTGTGATTGCTACCATTTTGAGCTTACAGCCGAAGACACGAACTCCAGCGCCAGGTGCGGGCGACTGGGCACGGCGCATGGGGTTGTCGAGACGCCGGTGTTTATGCCGGTCGGAACGCGCGGCTCGGTGAAGGGGCTGACCCCGGCGCAACTCACGGAGGCGGGTTCGACGATTGTGTTGGCCAACACGTACCATATACTGCTTCGCCCGGGCGTCGATGTGGTGCGATCATTGGGCGGATTGCATAGTCTGATGGGCTGGGACGGGCCGATACTGACCGACAGCGGCGGGTATCAGGTCTTCTCGCTTAGTTCGCTGAATCGCATCGGCGACGACGGCGTGGAGTTTGCAAGCCATATCGACGGCGGGCGCGTCTATCTCGACGCCAGGACGGCAACCGAGGTGCAGAATGCCCTGGGAGCGGACATCATCATGTGCTTCGATGAATGTGCTCCTTATCCATGCGAGCCGAAGCGTCTGAAAGGCGCCGTCGAGCGGACGATTCGCTGGGCAAAGCAGTGCAAAGAGGCCCACGCAAACGCCGACCAGCTCTTGTTCGGCATTGTCCAGGGCGGCATCGACGGCGAGCTTCGCCGGTGGTGCTCACGCCAACTGACAGATATGAATTTTGACGGATACGCCATCGGCGGGCTGAGTGTGGGCGAAGGGCACGACAATATGGTCCGGACGGTGCGGCGGACGGCGCCGCTTCTGCCGGAGGACAGGCCGCGGTATCTCATGGGCGTGGGGATGCCTGCCGACATTATCGCCGCCGTGCAGGCGGGTGTGGACATGTTCGATTGTGTGCTGCCGACGCGAAACGGACGCAATGCGTTTGCGTTTGTGCCCGACGGGGCGATTCGTTTGCGAAACAGCTCTCACACGGACGATCCGGCCCCGGTGCAGGCGGATTGTCCGTGTTACTGCTGTCGGAATTTCAGCCGGGCGGCGCTGAGGCATTTTTTTAATGTCGGCGAGATGTTAGGGCCGATTTTATTATCTATACATAATATAACATTTTATCAGAGACTGATGAGCACTATTCGCCGGAGGATTGCCCTGGGTGTCTTCGACGAATGGGCGACCGAGCGGATTTCAAATATACAGGGATAAGGCAAAATTGCTGATTGCCAGTGAGGTCTATACATGGTAAAGTTGTTGAATTAATAGAATCAGATTTTGATTTCGAAGGGAATTTGCGATGAGTGATATTTGGGTACGGGCGGCGTTGGCCCAGGAAGATATCGAGGGCGGGGAAGGTATGGAACTGACCAGTGATGCGGGCCAGGGCACGCCCGAATCAGTCGTCGGTGTGGACAGCTCGGCAGACCAGAAGGATAAAGGGACCGATAAACAAACGGAAACGCCGAATCCATGGATGCAGATGCTGCCGTTCATACTGATCTTTGTCGTGATGTACCTGTTTCTTTTCAGGGGTCCCAGGAAGAAACAAGCCGAGCATAAGAAGATGCTGGGTTCGCTGCGGAAGAGCGATCGTGTCCGGACGATCGGCGGGATTTTAGGGACGGTGATTGACATCAGGGACGACGAGGTTACGCTGAAGGTGGACGAATCGAACAATACGAAGATCAAGGTGACGACCGGCTCGATAGC
>QNBS01000044.1 GCA_003644175.1 Planctomycetota bacterium
ATCATGGACGATGTCGAGGCGATGTTCGGCGTCAATCGCGAACAGCTCAAGTTCGTCCCGGAGGAAAAGGGCGGCGACATAGCCGGAAGGCTCGTTGTCATCGACAAGGATTCGAGAGGCAAAAAGCTCAGGATTGACTGCACGAAGTTCGGTTCCGGCGCCTATTCGATCCCTATCGATGTGGAGCACCTGAAATTCGAAAGCAAGGCGAAATTCGTTCTGGCGATCGAAACGGCCGGTATGTTTCAGCGATTAGTCAAATATGACTACTGGCGAAAGACCAACTGTATCCTGATAAGCATGGGCGGCGTGCCCACCCGGGCCTGTCGACGGTTTATCAGAAGGCTCAGCGATTCGCTCAGGATTGGCGTTTATGCCTTTGTCGACGGCGATCCGTACGGTTATTTCAATATCTACCGGACGCTGAAGGTGGGATCGGGAAATGCAGCTCACCTTAACGAGTTTTTCTGCGTGCCCAAGGCCAGATTTCTGGGCGTAACGCCCCAGGACGTAATCGACTACAAGCTGCCGACCCATCCCCTCAAGGAAGTGGATATCAAGCGGGCCAGGGATGCACTGAGGAATGACCCCTTTGTCAAGCACCACAAGCAGTGGCAGGCGTCGATCAACCAGATGCTGAAGATGGGCGTACGCGTCGAGCAGCAGGCTTTCGCCAAACACGGCCTTGATTATGTCGTCAACGAGTATCTGCCGTACAAGCTGAAGAATATATCGAAGTTTCTGCCCTGAAACCGGCGTCGGGGGGATGCCAAATTGAACGTTTTTGCCGAAAATTTTTTCTGGCAAATCGGATTTTGTGATGGTATCCTCCCAACGAAGGATAGATAACAGACACAGGAAACATAAGCGCGTGGATGTGTTTTGCTATGATGGGTTGTATGTCGAAAATATCGGACAGGCTCAAGCAGATTGAGGACAATATAGCTTCCGCTTGTCAACGCGTCGGGCGAGGTACGGAGCAGGTTAAACTGATCATCGTCACCAAGACGGCGCCGCTGGAGGCGGTCAAGGAGATCATTCGCCTGGGCTATGTGGATATCGGTGAAAATCGCGTCCAGCACCTGAAACAGGTTTCCGGCGAGGTCGAAAAGTTCATAGCCGACAACAAAGATGACCCCAAACTGCCGAAGAAGATTAACTGGCATATGATCGGGCATCTGCAGCGTAACAAGACCAGGCATGCCCTCAGGATATCCTCGATTATTCATTCGGTGGATACTCTGCGGCTTGCCGAAGAGATCGACAATGTAGCCGGCAAGATGGGCATCAGGCCCGATGTTTTGCTCCAGGTCAATTGCAGCGGCGAACCGCAGAAGTACGGCGTCCCGGTGGGCGCGGCGACTCATCTGGCAGAGCAGTTATTAACCATGAAAAACATGAGGCTTGTGGGGTTGATGACGATGGCGCCGCTGACCCTCAACAAGGATATTGTCCGGGCCTGTTTCGTGCGGGCACGGGAATTGTTCGAGGAGATCAAGGGAGAGAGCCTGACGGGCTTGCAGTTTAAGGAACTGAGTATGGGCATGAGCCAGGATTACGAAATGGCGGTCGAAGAGGGTGCAACGATGCTCCGCATCGGCTCGGCGATCTTCGCATGACCGTTGCACGCCCCATCCCGGACCGGACCCGGCAACCGAATCCTTCACGACGGCAACTGCCTGCAAAAAACGCCGCGACTCAATCCGTCGAATCGAGGCCTTATGCTAAATTTCGGTTCTTATCATATATCCTTGTTCATTCAAAAAGGTTGATTTGCTCAACCTTCAGAGTCTTCCATCTCGCCCATCTAAGGGGGGTGTAACGGGTTGGCTGCAATGATACGGCAACAGCCCCCATTCCGCCTGAGAAGCCTCGATGCCCCTTGGCGGTTACATTCCCTGCTTCCACCGGCATCTGCATCCAACAGACCTGCGATTGCAAGCATCACAATAAGCATCGCAATCTCTGTGTTTAACTTCCCTGTTCTCATAATGTCTACCCCCACGCCGTATCGGCGGCGGTAGATACTTTTCATTAGATAAAATCAGTAATTTCCGCCCTGCCGCATAAGTCCGGCGACAATACTCATCGCGTTATCAGTATGAATAAAGAGCCATCTCAAACAGCCCAAACAGCCGGCCCGGAGGGAAACCTCCCCTGCCAGTATCCCCAGGGGCAATCCACGAACTACGAACTGAATATACAAAACGCCCCCTCATCCGGCAAACTCAGCAACCAGGAACGTATGGTCGCTCGGTTTCTCCATCGCCCGCGGCCCTGTATCGATCCGGCATCTTGTGCATTTCTTCGCCAGGGGCGCCGTCGCCATGATATAGTCCAGCCGCCAGCCGTTATTCCTTCTGAAGCTCAAGTCCCGATAGTCCCAGAACGTGTACTGCTTGTCGGCCTGGTTGTGCATCCGAAACACATCGGTAAACCCCCACCCGGCGATTTCGCCGATTGCGTCCTGGACCTCCCGGCAGTAGCAGACATGCCCCCACAGCCGCTCCGGGTCGTACACGTCCCGCGCCTCCATCGCCACATTGAAGTCGCCGACCCAGATGATGGGTCTGTCGGGAGTGAAATTGCTCTTGAAATAACGCTTGAGCCTCGCCAGCCAGTCCAGTTTGTACTCGAACTTCTCACTGTCGCGTTCAAAACCCTGCGGCACATACGTATTGACAATAGCTATCTTATTGACCACCGCCTTTATAAACCGCGCCTGCTCATCGCCGACATCGTCCATTTCGGTGCTGACGTCGCTGATTTTGCTCCTGCTCAGGATCGCCACGCCGTTGTACTTCTTCTGCCCCTTGAACACAACCTCGTAGCCGGACCCCTCAAAAGCATCAGTGGGAAAATCATGGTCCTGAACCTTCGTCTCCTGCACACACAGCACATCCGGGGCATTCCCGCCAAGCCAGTCAAGCACAATCGACATGCGGCTTCGTATGGAATTGGCGTTGAAGGTGGCGATTTTCATCTGCATTTTGCCAAAAAAACACCCCCGGACAGGCCCCGCCTTAGACATCAGCCGATTTCTTTGATGACCGGCCTGTCGATTCTGCTCTTTGCGGCGATATCCTTGATCGCGGCCTGAACCAAATGGTTTATCGACGATTCGTCCTCAAGACTTTTTTTTTCCTCGCGCAGATCCGCACCGCCGGCATAGCTTTCGACGATGCACAGCAGACTCAGCAAAAAGCTGAGCATGCTTTCGGCGCCCTGATTCAGGTTCAACCCGCTTTGCTCGAGCCCGTCGGCGCAGCCTTTGGTCTTGAAATCGTAGACCGGCGTGTGCAGATCGTTTTCGCCGAGGAACCAGTCGAAAGCCTTCTTCTGCAGCCGCAGGAAATCGCGATTGTCCGTCGCCTCATAGGCGGCCCGGAGCATCATGACGGTGCTCGCCACTTCGATCGGCTGCTGGTCGAACTGCGCCCGTTTTTGCCCCCGCCAATACCAGCCGTCACAACCTACGAAGCTGAAGTGGTCGTCGGCATAAGTGTTCTCCAGCAGAAAGGCCGTCGTTTTTTCGGCAACGTCGAAATACTTTTGTTCAGATGTGGCCATCGCAGCAACATACAAGGCATGGCACAGGACCGCATTATCGTAAGCGAGAATGTTTTCAAACCACTGCCAGTCGTCTTTGCTGCGGAGTTCGTACTGTTTCACCAGGTCGTCGGCGGCAATGGCCAGGCAGCGTTTGATGTCACTGGCGCCGGGAAACTGCTTGAGATAGTCGGCCATCCCGAAGATGGCGTACGCCTTGCCGCGCATAGATATTGTCGGCACGTGCCGCACCGACTTGTCGAAGCAATCCTTGATGATGGGCAGATACCGCGGCAGGGGAGGCTTGGCCATCACGCTGCCGAACGCCCAAAGCGACCGGCCTAACGCGTCATGTTCGGGCTCGTCGGCGATCCACTGCCTGTCGAAGGTCATGAGATTTCGAACCGTGCCGTCGCCCTTCTGGGCGTGGCAGATAAACGACAGGTACACATCAAACAGACGCAGGGCCTCGGGTTCGGCATACTGGGCATAGTATTTGGTCATCGCAACGACGCCTCGGGCGTTGTCATCCGTGCAATACCCGTGGGTCCTGTTGGGAATGGTGAATTTTGCATGCTGGATCAGGCCCGTATCGTCGGTTAGTCTCTGGAGATGGTCCAGGGGAGGTTCGGGCACTTCCAGAATAGAAATCGCCTCTTCGGCCGTCGTCACCGTCCTGACCGGAACGTGAATGGGAAGGCGCCTCGCGCTGAACAGTTTCCAGTAAGCCCTGGCTATGACCGGCCAGGTTATATTTCGACCGTAATCGTAAGCTTTTCGTCTCAGCGCATAAAACTGCTTGTCATCCTTGAGCAGTTCCACGACGGCCTGGCTCATCTGCGCCGGATTATTGAACTCAACGAGCCTGCCTCTGCCGTCGGCTAATAATTCCTCGGCGGCCCAGTACGGCGTGGAGACAACCGCCTTGCCCGTACCCACCGCGAAGGCAAGCGTACCGCTGGTCAGTTGTTCACGTTTGATATACGGTGTTACGTAGATGTCCGCCGCACACAGGAAATTGTTCAGCTCTTCATCATTGACAAATCGGTTGTGGAACATGACATTGTCGCCGATGCCGAGGTCCTTGACCATATGCTTGAGACTGAAGCGATACGCCTCGCCCTCGTGCTTGATGACGCTCGGATGTGTGGCGCCTAATATGATATACAAGACAGTGGGGTCGGCTGCGATGATGGCCGGCATCGCCTTGAGCATGGTTTCAATTCCTTTGCCCTTGCTCAGCAGTCCGAAACTGAGGATTGTGCGTCTGCCTTCCATGCCGAACTTGTGTTTGTAGTAATTGCTGTCGACAAAAGGCAAATCCGGTATGCCGTGCGGAATTAATTGTATCTTGCCGGCCGGCACACCGTAAATTTCGCGAAGCATACCCACGCCGCGCTCGTTCATAACGATGACTTTGTGAGACAACTCGCAGACCGCCACGGTCGCCTTGTAATAATGCGGCGCGGGCTCCTCCAGAACCGTGTGCAGCGTCGTAATGATGGGAGCGTTGACACGTCGCAGCATCAGGTTAAGATGCGAGCCGGCTTCACCGCCGAAGAGCCCGAATTCGTGCTGCACGCTGACGACATCCACGTGGCTGAAATTGATATAATCGGCGGCGCTGACATAGTCGTTCTTGACGTTTCGCCGCACCTCGAACTTGACAGGATCCCGATATTGATGGTTGACGCTGGATTGCATCGCCACGACAAGAGGCTCAAAACCCTTGCCCGCCGAGGGACCGATGTTGTTGATCATGTCGGAAGTAAACGTAGCGATCCCGCATTGCCTCGGCAGGTAGGACGAGACAAAGGCCACTTTTCTGACTGGAGTTCTTGCCATAGTATTTGCCTCCATGCCGCTTAACCAACGCCAGTAGCCGGATCATTGTCAATTTTAGGAGCACAGAATCATACTGTCAAGCAAAAACCAAAAATAATCACCCAAACAAGACTTTTTTGACGTTATACGGATCACGATTGAAAATTCCCGTTTTGTTCGCGGTAACGTGTTTCCAAATAAATGCTTACCGTTTTACTCGCGGGAGTTTACTACCCTTAAGGATATAGTTTTTAGTGCTTTACGCCCGGTTATACGCATTTTACCCCACCAAAACACTGTGGTTTTTTCCGCTTTTCCCGCACATCAGGTTGACAAATTGAGTAGAATAAGGTAAGCTACCAAAATGATAGGAATTTAGGAGATAAATATGAAGTTATCGTCCAGAAGCAGATATGGTTTCAGGGCAATTCTCGAGTTGGCCGTTGAGTACGGCAACGGTCCTCTTCAAATCAAGACAATTGCCAAACGTGAGGACATATCCAACAAGTACCTCGAGCAGTTGATCGCCATGCTCAAGGCCTCCGGGCTGGTCAGAAGTATTCGAGGGCCCAAGGGTGGTTATGAGTTGACAAGGCCGCCCAGTGATGTCAAACTAAGCGAGGTTTTCATAACGCTTGAGGGCCCGGTGGTGGCGGTTGAGTGCCTGGAGCATCCGGAGTATTGCCCCAGGTGCACCGAATGTGTCACCAGGGATGTCTGGGCGAAGATGCAGTCGGCGATCATGGGCGTGCTGGAGTCCATGACGCTCCAGAATCTCGTCGACAAGACCAAACAGGGTCAGGCGGAAAATTATCAGATTTGAGTTAAGTGAAAGGAGTTCTGTGGGATGGGCAGGATTTACGAGGATATCACGGCCACTATAGGTTCGACTCCGACTGTCAGGATCAACAAACTTGGAAGCGGCGACGCCACTATCCTGGCGAAACTGGAATCGTTCAATCCCTGCGGCAGCGTCAAGGACAGAATCGCGTTGTCGATGATCGAAGCCGCCGAGAAGCAGGGTCTGCTCAAGCCGGGAACCATCATCGTGGAGCCGACCAGCGGCAATACCGGTATCGGTTTGGCCCTGGTGTGTGCGGCCAGGGGATACGCACTGAAACTGACGATGCCCGAGTCCATGAGCATCGAGCGCCGAAAGCTGCTGAGAATAATGGGAGCTGAGATTGTGCTGACGCCGGCGGAGTTGGGCATGAAAGGCGCAGTCGATGAGGCCAACCTGATCAAGTCCGAAGACCCGAACGTCTTTGTGCCGCAGCAGTTCGTCAACCCGGCCAATCCCCAGGTGCACAGACGCACTACGGCCGAGGAGATATGGAATGACACCGACGGCAATCTGGATATCTTCGTAGCGGGTGTGGGAACCGGAGGTACGATTACCGGCTGCGGCGAGGTGCTCAAGGCTCGCAAGGGCGATATCAAAATAATCGCGGTGGAACCAACCGATTCTGCCGTGCTTTCGGGACAACGGCCGGGCCCTCACAAGATACAGGGCATCGGCGCCGGCTTCATTCCCGATGTGCTTGACATCGAGGTCATTGACGAAATATTCCAGGTGACCAACGACCAGGCCATGGAGACGGCAAGGCTGCTGGCTTCCAAAGAAGGCATATTAGCCGGCATCAGCGCCGGCGCCGCAATGTACGCAGCTGCCGAGGTCTCCAAACGACCCGAAAACAAAGGAAAAACAATCGTCGTTATAATTCCCGACACGGGCGAACGCTATCTGTCCACCGAATTGTATGCCTGAGAGGGGCAATCGGCCCATGACCGAGCACGATGACATCGAAAAAAACGCCGATCTCGTCAAGGCGATCCTTAAGACTTATGACGGGGACTCGGGCATAAACTTCATTGACGTAACCAATCTGCCCGTCCGTGAGAAGATAATGTCTATCCTCGACGGGCTCCTCGAACTGCTTTTTCCCGGCTACACGGGAAAACGGATCGTTACGCAAGCCAACGTTGGCGCCATCGTAAGTGACATTCTCGACACGCTGCGAAGCGAGCTTGCCCATCAGATAAGCCTTGCCCTGAAGCATGAATGCCGCATGAAGGATTGCCCCACCTGCGACTGCGAAACGATGGCTGCCGATATCACCGAGCGGCTGTTAGGCAGGATTCCGCAAATCCGCCAAATACTGAAGACCGACGTTCAGGCGGCCTTTGACGGCGATCCGGCGGCGAGGTCTCTGGAAGAAGTGGTAATCAGCTATCCCTACATCACCGCCATCGCCATCCATCGCATTGCGCATGAGTTGTACCTGATGGAGGTGCCCCTGATTCCCAGGATCATGAGTGAATACGCACATGGCGTAACAGGCATTGATATCCATCCCGGGGCCAAAATCGGCAAGCGTTTTTTCATTGATCACGCCACCGGCGTGGTCGTGGGTGAAACGGCGGTCATCGGCAACAACGTAAAGTTCTACCAGGGCGTCTCATTAGTAGCCATCAGCATCACCAAATACGCCCAGACGATACAGGGTGTCAAACGGCATCCTGCCATCGAAGATGACGTGACGATTTACGCCGAGGCGACGATCTTAGGCAATGTGACCATTGGAAAAGGATCTGTCATCGGCGCCAACGCCTGGGTTCGCAGGTCCGTGCCGCCCGGCGTAACGGTCATGATGGCCGTGCCGGAAACGCGATACAAGCACCACAACAATGACGCAAGCGGCAAGGACCAACGACAACCCGGCCCCGACAGGAGACAATGTTGACCCAGGCGATCATAAAAAAAATCCGGCATCTCAAAAAGCAGCGAAACGCGGTCATTTTGGCGCATAACTATCAAATCGGCGAGGTTCAGGACATTGCCGATTTCACCGGCGACTCATTGGGCCTGAGTATTCAGGCTTCGACAACCGGCGCCGAGACAATCGTATTCTGCGGCGTGCAGTTCATGGCCGAGACGGCGAAGATCCTCTCGCCGCAAAAAACCGTCCTGCTGCCGGAGAAAACCGCCGGCTGTCCCATGGCCGACATGATAGACGCCGGATCGCTCGGTGAACTCAAGAAAAGGCGCCCCGACGCCCTTGTCGTCTGCTATGTAAACACCACCGCCCAAGTCAAGGCGCTAAGCGACTACTGCTGCACCAGCAGCAACGCGCTCCAAATAGTCGAGTCGCTGCCGGCCGGCAGAGAGATCATCTTTGTGCCCGACAGAAACCTCGGCGAATACATCGTTGAACGAACGGGCAGACAGATGATATTGTGGCCCGGCTACTGCCTGACCCATGCACGGATCACACAGGCCGATGTCGCAGACGCCAAAAAGAAACACTCGGGCGCCATAGTCATTGCACATCCGGAATGCCGCAAGGAGGTCCGCGATTGTGCCGACGAGCTTCTCAGCACCGGAGGAATGCTCAGATTCGCCGCCCAGAGCAGCCATCGGAGTTTCATCGTAGTTACCGAGATTGGAATCATACACACGCTGAAGAAGCAGAATCCGCAAAAGCAGTTCTTTCCCATTGCGGATTCGGCGATATGCGGGAATATGAAAAAGATTAATCTTGAAAAAGTGCTGTGGTCTCTGGAAGATATGCAGTATGAGATTTTGGTAGCCGAAGACGTGCGGAAGCGGGCGCGGGCGGCCCTTGACCGAATGTTAGAGGTTCTGCCGACCGGATAGGCCGCTGGAAGCCGGAATGTTTGTAATACTTTTGCCATGTGTGAGAACCTTTTGTCATTCCCGCGGAAGCGGGAATCCAGAATAAGGCACTCTAAGCAAAACCCGACTCAAGTACAAGGAACCGCTTCGCGGAGTTGTTTTAATAGATTTCTCGGCTTCGCTCGAAATGACAAAGCAAGAAGGCTTTCATGTAAACAGAGAAAAGGAAGAGAAATGACGCAGGAAAATGATTATCGTTTGGAGACTTTGGCTTTACATGCCGGACAGGTGGTGGATTCGGATACTTTGAGCCGAGCCGTGCCGATCTACCAGACCACCAGCTATGTGTTTCGCGATACGGATCACGCGGCGAATCTGTTTGCTCTCAGGGAGTTCGGCAATATCTATACTCGTCTGATGAATCCGACAACGGATGTGCTCGAAAAACGTATTGCCGCGATGGAAGGCGGCGTAGGGGCGCTCGGCTTCAGTTCGGGTATGGCGGCGATCAATGCCGCCGTGCTGAATATCTGCGGCGCCGGAGAGCACTTCGTATCGTCCAATTCCCTTTACGGCGGGACATACACGCTGTTTAGTCAGACGTTTCCGAAAATCGGGATTGACGTTACCTTTGTCGAGCCGGACGACCCCGCCAACTTTGCAAAAGCAATCAAGGACAACACGAGATTTCTTTACATCGAAAGCATAGGCAATCCCAAAAACGACGTCATGGATTTCGAGAAGGTCGCCCGCATTGCCCACGACCACGGCATTCCGGTGATATGCGACAACACTGTAACGTCGCCGATGCTGTTCAGGCCGTTCGAGCATGGCATCGACATTGTCGTGCACAGTTGCACGAAGATCATCGGCGGGCACGGCAACAGCATAGGCGGGGTCATCGTCGATTCGGGCAAATTCGACTGGACCAACGGAAAGTTCCCGGGATTGACAGAGCCTGATCCGAGCTACCACGGCGTTAAATATGTCGAGGCCGTCGGCGAATTAGCCTATATTATCAAGGCGAGGACACAATTCCTCCGGGATATGGGCGGGTGCATGTCTCCGTTCAATGCGTTCCTGTTCCTGATGGGATTGGAGACGATACATCTCCGCGTTCCGAGGCATTGCGAAAATGCCCTGGCCCTGGCGAAATTCCTTGAAAAGCACGACGCCGTTACATGGGTGAACTATCCGGGCCTGGAGTCTCACAAGGACTATAAGATGGCGATGAAGTACCTGCCGAACGGACAGGGCGCGATTTTGGGTTTCGGGATAAAGGGCGGAAAAGAAGCCGGCGCAAAGTTCATCAACAGCGTCAGGCTGGCAAGCCATCTGGCAAACGTGCTTGACAGCAAGACGCTGGTTATTCATCCTGCGACGACGACGCATCAGCAGTTGAGCGAAGAAGAACAGTTGAGTACGGGTGTAACAGGCGACTATGTGCGAGTTTCCGTCGGCACCGAGAATATCGCCGACATCATCGCCGACTTCGACCAGGCGCTGAAAGCCGGCCAGGCATGACGGGAAACGAACAAATGCGGCCTTTGCAGTGTATAGTTTGGGATGGAAATCCGAATTTGTCAAATTAGCAGGAACTGAAGGGGCATGTGGGATTACACCGACAAGGTCATGAACCATTTTCTTAACCCGCGTAACGTGGGCACGGTTGAAGATGCCGACGGCGTTGGAGAAGTGGGGTCGCTTGCCTGCGGAGACGCGCTGACGCTGACTTTCAAACTCGACAGCGAAGGGCGCATCGGCGACATCAAGTTCAGGACCTTCGGCTGTGCAAGCGCCGTCGCCTCGTCGTCGGTATTGACCGAGATCGTCAAGGGCATGACCCTCGAAGAAGCCGAGCGCGTAACCAACCAGGATATCGTCAAGCGGCTCGGCGGGCTTCCCGAACAGAAGATGCACTGCTCGGTAATGGGCCAGGAGGCGCTGGCCGCGGCGATTGAAAACTATCGCAATAAGGGCAAGGGTGCACACAAAAAGGAAGGCAAAATTGTCTGCACCTGTTTCGGCGTTACCGACGAAGAGATAAAAAAGGTCATTCGTGAAAACGACCTGACGACCGTTGAACAGGTGACCAATTACTGCAAGGCCGGCGGCGGCTGTGGGGGCTGCAAGGGTGAAATTGAAAAGATAATCGAGCGAGTACAGGGCGCAATGCCGGCGAAGGAAGCCGCCGCCAAACCCGCGCGC
>QNBS01000045.1 GCA_003644175.1 Planctomycetota bacterium
CGGCTATCCCGACAATCGCCACAAACCAGCACAGAGAAATCGGGATCACCCACAACTCAAGGTCGATCGCAGAGGCCGCCAGAAACGCCGACAGCAAAACCATACACACCAGATAGAACAACCACTCACCGGCAAGAAAGCTGTTCCAGGTTGGCGCGCTCCCGTCGAACCTGCGAAGACCGACGATGAAGAACAACGCATACACGCCCACAAACATCACCGCCGTAGAAAGTTCAACGATAAAATAGCGGGGCGATATCTTACCCTTGCAATACCGGCATCTGCCCCGCAGCATTAGCCACGAAACAAGCGGTATGTTGTCGTAGAACTGAATTCGCTTTTCGCAGGACGGACACGACGAAGGCGGAGCCACAATCGACTTGTCGCGCGGCAGGCGATAGATGACGACATTCAAAAAGCTGCCGATACAACTTCCGAAAGCAAACAGAAAAATCAACCAAATCCATTCAGGCGACACACATACTCCCTTCGTTTGTGAGTTAAGGCTTCTGCAACGTTGGGTGGCATCCCTTCTCGGCGCAGCCGAAAGGGATGGCTCGGCTCATGTCTTTTCCATCCCTTCAGCCTGCGGCTGGAAGGGATGCCACCCGGCCGTCCTGTACTCAACTTACGCCTGCCGCCGCGGCCGGTGGCCGACCAAACAGTCCAATCACTTCCCGCCTTTCCCGCCCTTTCGGTTTTTTCCGTCAACAATCCCCGCCACCTTCATGGGCAGACCGTACAGGCGGATAAAGCCATTGGCGTCCGTCGGGTCATATTCTGCGCCCATCTTGAAGCCGGCAAGGTCCGTTCGATACAGGCTCCTGGGGCTTTTGACGCCGGCGATCGTACACCTGCCCTTATACAGCTTCAGGCGAACCGTGCCCGTAACATTCTTCTGCGTCGCATCGACAAACGCATCCAGCGCCTCGCGCAGCCGACAGAACCACTGGCCGTAGTAAACCATCTCGGCATACTTCAGCGCAACCTGCTGCTTGTAATGCATCGTCTCGCGATCCAGCGTAATACTCTCGATCGCCCTGTGCGCCGTAGTCAAAATCGTACCACCCGGCGTCTCATACACGCCGCGAGACTTCATCCCAACAAGACGATTCTCCACAAGGTCATCCTGACCAACCGCATGTTTGCCGCCGATCGTATTGAGCGTCTCGATTATTTTCACGCCGCCGACAGCCTTGCCGTTGAGCCGAGTCGGCACACCCTCCTTAAAACCGATCTCAACATAATCCGCTTTATTCGGCGCCTTCGATACAGGCCGACTCATCACAAAAAGATCGTCCTTCGGCTCATTCCACGGATCCTCGAGATCCGCCCCTTCGTGGCTGATGTGCCACAGGTTCCTGTCCCGCGAATAAATCTTCCTCTTGCTCTGCTCGATCGGTATCTTATGCTTCCTGGCGTAATCAACCGCCGCCTCGCGCGACGTCAGCGTGAAATTCGGGTCCTTCCACGGCGCAATAATCTTCAAACCCGGATCAAGCGCCATAAACGTCAACTCAAACCGCACCTGATCGTTGCCCTTGCCCGTCGCCCCGTGCGCAACGGCCGTCGCCCCTTCGGCGCCGGCGACATCCACCTGGTGCTTGGCGATCAAAGGCCGCGCGACACTCGTCCCCAAAAGGTAGTCATTCTCGTATATCGCCCCGGCCTTGAGCATAGGCCATATATAGTCTTCAACAAACTCCTTACGCAAATCCTTAACCACACACTTCACCGCCCCCGTCGCAAGAGCCTTCTTCTTAATCCCCACAAGCTCATCGCCCTGCCCCAACTCCGCCGCAAACGCAATAACATCATAACCGTAGGTCTCTTTCAGCCACGGCAAAATAACACTCGTATCAAGCCCGCCGCTGTAAGCCAACACAACCTTCTCAGCCTTCGCCATTACAATCACCTTCGTCAAAAAAACTTCAATATGCGATATCAATCATTGGACGTTCGACACGTTCTACTCGCCGGGATCCTCCGGGCTATCCGGCGGGACAAGTGGTTCGATCAGTCTGATCAAATCGGGAATATCACTTTCCACCACACCCCATATCCGTTCGGGGATTATATGAAAATACTCGTGAACAAGACGGTTTCGCATACCAACGATCTCTCTCCATGGTATGTTGGCGTGATCCGCCTGAAATTCATCCGAAACCTTCGCCGCAGCCTCGCCGATGATCTGAATCTGACGCATGACGGCATTCTGCACAAGCTCATCGGAGAGAAACATATCAGCGGACACGTCTTCTGTAAACTCCAGCACCTTTCGTGCTGCAAGCAGCATATCCAAAAGATAGGCATCATCACGCCACATAAACCGTCTCCGCTGACTCCAGAATGCGTCGTCTTCGAATGTAGTTTTTGCTTGCCACCACAGACTCGCGCTCGACGAGATCGGCCCTGCGGCCAAACATCTCCGTCAAGGCATTTTCCATTCGAACAATTTCCAGAAGATCGGGGCAATAGCTTCCCTCAAACTCAACCAGCACATCCACATCGCTGTCCGCCCCGAAGTCCCGGCGCAGCACCGATCCAAAGAACGAAAAACTCCGTATATGATTGCGCCGACAAAACGCCTCGATCATTTCACTCGATATCTCTATGCCTATACCCATAACCCTGATCCCGGATTAAGTAACACCTTTATCAAGCAGCGATCATCCCAACCATCAGGAACCAACATTATATCGCCCAAATCGCCGGATAACAGCAAAATCCGCCCAATTTTTCCGATCAGGATGCAGAAAAGGATTGTGGCGCCTGGACGACTGGGCCTGCTACTGGACCTTTCGAGGCAGCCGACGAAGATCGGCTTCCAGATTTGTGAGAATCTCTACCAGACAGGCATTGAGCCCTTCCGCCAGCGACGAGGCGCTTTTATCATCTGTCGGCTGGACGGAACGGTATTTCCTGTTGAAAATAATGATGTCCTTTTTCAGGTGCTCATCTATAAGCATAAACTCAATTTCCATTACCGCATTAGACTCCGTTTCACCGCGGTGGTCGCCGTAAACAGCCAGAATATCGCCTTCGAGCATGTAGTCATAGTCGACACCGCTGAACGCGCCGACAACATTTGCAAAGACGCCGCTTTCCGAGAGCCACTGGCGCACCTCCTCCGTGATCAAGCCGGCAGGCGGAGAAAGAAACCTGTTGTAGAAGTCGGAAACGTACCTCGATTCGGCCTTGCGGTAAACAAATTCGTGTGTCTCGAACGGGCTTGAGATGACAAAACGCCGAACCTTAAGCACGCCTTGGCCCCGGGTCTGCCGATCGTTGGAGACGCGAGCTACATCGAGTCTATACTGGTCCTGGACTATTCTTGAATTCTGGGTGCACCCGCCAACATACGCAAGGACAGCCATAGCGAGACAGGATGCCGCCGCCGACAGTTTAAGGACACGAATCGTAATCATTTGGATACCTCCGGTGGCGGGCCTCCAATGACAAGCCCGGGGTACTTCTTGAGCTTGTCCGTGAAATCCCGCAGGTTTGCGGTGGTCTGCCTGATGTTGCTCATGATACCCTCCACCTCCGATTGCTGAGACGCCACGAACTTGTCCAGACGCCTCAATGTTATATCGAGTTGTGCGATTGTCTCGGGGATGTTCACGCCGTCGGGGCTCCTGGACTTGTCCAACATGCCCATGACAAACTCGTTGGTTGCACGCAGGTCGGCGACAAGCCCGGCCAGATCGGCTCGTATCCTGGGGACTTGAGCATCGCTGACAGCCTTATCGAGGGTGTCAAGCGTCGTTGTCAGTGATGCGGCAATGCCCTTGAAATCAATCGTGTTAAGTGTCCCAAGGATGGAAACAACCGAATCGGTGATGTTCTTGTACAGGCTGCGCGTCGCAGGAATATAAATGTTCTTAGGCTCCCATGTGATCTGAAGTTCCTTTTCCGGGGGGTGATCAATGTCGATATAGTCGGCTTCGATATAACTGATCCCCGTGATGCCCTGATAAGAAATCTTCAGCCTCAGGCCCTTGGCGACCCACCCGTCGATGATTCTCCAGATGACCTCGTCGTCGGCATCCTGGGCAAAATTCGACCGGTCCACCGCCATGATGACCAGGACGTATTGGCTGTATTTCTCATAGGCCCTGGAGCCGTACCTCATCTTGTCGGGGTAGCCCGTGGGAAGAAATGTGATTTGTTTGACTGTGCCGAGCCGAACGCCGCGGTGATACACCGACGACCCCACGCTGAGCCCCTGCACCGACTCGTCTATGTACGTTTCCAGAAGAAGCGGATCTCTTGTCAGGGCGCCGGCGCTCAGGACGATTATGCCGACGGCAAGGATTGCAAACACCACGATTATGAAAACGCCTATCTTGAAATAGTTTGCTCTTGTGCTCATGGCGATATCAACCTTCTTGAACAATGCAGTTCGTAGCTCATAGTTTGTAGTTCGTAGAGGCACAGTCGCCCACAAACCATACACTACTGGGCTTGTTGCCCAAATACGAAGCACTAAATCCCAAAATTCAAATGCTTAAACAACTCTGATCGCACCAAAATGAGGTTTTGGATTTTGGTCATTATTATTTCGAATTTGTTTCGGATTTCGATATTAGGATTTCGGATTTGAGCAACGCTCCCTACTCATTATTCATTCTTCACTATCCATTCTTAATTACTCCGCCTGACGGTGGAAAAACCGCCGCACCCATGCATTATCTGTGCTGTCGCGCAACTGATCGGGCGGGCCGACGGCCACAATCTTCTTCAACTCCTTTTCCAGCATGATCACCCTGTCGGCTACCGCGTATATACTTGCTAATTCATGGCTCACGACGACAAACGTGATCGCCAGACTCTCAGCCAGACGCCGTATCAGCCCGTCAAGACCAGCCGACGTAACCGGGTCCAGACCCGCCGACGGCTCGTCGAGAAACAGAATCTGCGGATCCAGCACCATCGCGCGTGCGATTGCCGCACGTTTCTGCATCCCGCCGCTCAGCTCGGCGGGCATATAATCACCATAACCGCCCAGACCGACAAGGTCAAGCTTCATCGCCGCGATCAGATTCGCCGCATCACGCGGCAGGTCGGTGAACTCGTCTAATTCAAGACGAACATTCTCCAACAGCGTCATCGAACCGAACAACGCGCCGGTCTGGAACATCACGCCGATCTTACGCAGAATACTGTGGCGCGACCGCCCGGAGGCGCCGACAATATCGTCTCCGTCGATCAGAATCCTGCCGGCATCCGGTTCCAGCAGCCCGATCATGTTCTTCAGCAGCGTGGTCTTGCCGCAGCCCGAGCCGCCCGCGATGACAAAAACCTCGCCGGGATAGACTTCAAAAGAGATGTCGTCGAGGATCACCTCATCTCCGTACCCGGCCGAGAGGCCCTCAACTCGAATGACAGGCTCGATTTCGTTGCTCATCTTATCTAAATGCCCATATAATGAAACAGAACAGCAAAAACCCCTTCAGCCAATACGATCAGGACAATTGCGCTTACAACCGCACGCGTCGTTGAAATGCCGACGGCGCTTGGGCCTGTTTTCGTCTGCAGCCCGCGAAGGCACCCCACGCCGGCAACAAGACCTCCGAATACCACCGCCTTGAACAGTCCCACAGCAACGTCCCCCGAATCAATCGCCGACTCGACGTGGTTGGTGTAGGTGACCAGCGGAAAACCCAAAGACAGCATAACAACACCACAGCCGATCAAACCGAAAACATTCGCCACTACCGTCAGCAGGGGGGTTATAAATATCGTCGCCAACACTTTTGGTGCGACCAGGAACCGCACCGGGTCAAGGCTCATCGTCGTCAGCGCGTCAATTTCATCGTTTATCTTCATCGTCCCTAATTCCGCCGCATAAGCCGAACCGCTTCGACCGGCTAATATGATCGCCGTAATGAACGGTCCGAGCACCCGGACCAGCCCCACGGCCACAAGATCGGCTACATATATGTCCACGCCGAACTGACGCATCGGCATCGCGAAACTGAAAGCCATGATCAAACCGAAAAGAAAACCGATCAACGACACAATCCCCACGGCGTTGGCCCCGGCGCGTTCTGCGGTTATAAACACTTCCTTCCACCTCAGTTGCCTGCGACGCACAAGACAACGGACCATCGCAACGTGCAGCTCGCCAATGAAAGCCAACTGCTCCTGAACGTCCACAAACAACTGCCACGCGAAATGGCCTATCTCCTCGGCGGGATGGATATGTCGCTTTTCCTTGCCGTACTCGGCGAACCGATCTGCGTCAAACCGGTCTAACATCTCAGCCGGCTCCGGCCGCAAACCCTTAAATTCCACCGCAAAGCCTTGTTTGAGCCCCTTGAGCCGCAGATAAAACAGCAACCCCGCACCGGAACCGTCGCAATACTCAATCTCTTCGCAAAGCACGATCACCCGCGACGGCCTGGCGTGTTTGAGGATATCGGCAGTCTGCCGCCAAAGCGCTCCGACGTTCGCCGAGTCCAGCCGGCCGGCATAACCCAACGTGACCATGCCGGATCCGTCCGCCTCACTGCGCAGACGAGCCGATGATCGGGATTTGGATTTCGTCGTCATTTGCCAACAACCATTTCTGTTTATCGCGGTCCACGAATATCTTATTATCAACATCCACGCACAAATAGCAAGCCAAAACCGCCACGAGCGACGTTTTCTTGAACAAAATGAGGAAAAAGCCTTGAAATACCCCCCAATACATTGTAAAGTCAGGCCCCGAACACACAAAATGCCCGACCGTATCGGGCTGTGGCGGGCCTTGTGTGAACCGGGAAAAGTCGGGCGATTAGCTCAGTTGGCAGAGCAGCTGACTCTTAATCAGCGGGTCGCGGGTTCGAATCCCTCATCGCCCATTACGCAACTCCTTGCAAATAAAGCACTTGCAGACGGGGCGGGGCGAGCCCCCATGACAGACCACAACTTCCAGGCTATTGCAGACCAAATCGACGAATTTGAAGGCCCATTGCAAAAACAGGACAATCTGCACGACTTCCTCTGGTAAACTGGGCAAGTTGGAATAAAATAAAAAAAAACACTTGACTTTGTAGCACAATTATGACAATATGGTGTGTTGCGATACTTAGACAAACTACCATCTTGAGACGTTATAATTCTTAGAGGAAGGTGTGGTGAATAAGGCAGACTGCATACGCTTGAATTCTCCCGCTTGTCGTGGGGAGAAAGACACAGTTTCAGCTTGTAAGCTGAGCAGCCCAACTTTTCCCATCCTTCAATCAAAGCAAATCAAACCCAAAGCCGGCAACGGCTCTGGTTTTTCGTTTTAACATTCACGGACGATAATTGCCGGATAAAAATTGCAAAAACGGCACAATCCGGCATGGATTCTCACGCAGGGAGGCAGGCTTAAGTTTTGCGCATTGTATGCACGCGGCGAGAGGATTTTTGTATACGAAATGCGATAATTGGAGGAAATGGAAAGTGGAAAAGATATTGGTAAGGATATCAACAGCAGTGCTTGTTATATGCACGCTGATTGTCTCGCCGGCCGCTCAAGCGATGGTGTTTATTAACGAAGTATTTATCAATCCGCCCGGCAATCAAGTTGACCCACCCGTAGGCGACTTGATACGCGAGTTCATTGAGTTGATGGGAACGCCCGGCATGAAACTTGATGGTTATGCGGTAGTGGTTTTTAACGGCACGGAACAAAAGTACTATCCGCTTGACAGTATTTATCTACCTGATAATCTTCCTGATCCCGGTCCGGAGATCGACCAGTTTTTTAGTCTTGACGGCCTGACTCTCGGCGACAATGGCATCCTGGCGCTTGTGATAACGGATCCGACCTTTTCTCGTTTTCCTGAACTCAACTCCGCCTCTTCAGACGCTAATTGGGCAAACTGGGACGGCCTTTGGAACGGGGGCCTGAAAGCTGCGGGCACTATCGACAATAATGGCTCACTGACTTTTTTATTGATACGCAATCGGCCCGGAATCACCGAAGCAGATCCAACCAATCCGGCCGGACTGCTTTGGGCAAAAGAGATCAAACACGATGTCTTTCTGGATACACCAGTCTGGGTTGACCCCGATTTTCTCGATCAATGGGGTGATGGAAACATAGACAAAGGTGAGCCTGATGGATTAGGCGGCTACTGTCTTGACCTTAGCGGCTTGACTACAACAGGCGATCTTAGTGATGACCTTGAGATAGTCGACGAACTCAGCTACGAACATAATGCCGGCTGGGAATATGATACCGACGGCAGGCACGTTGATGAAGACAGCACCCATCCATACCTCCCTCACAGGCATGTTCATGCTCTTGACGACCCCGAAGGATTCAATCCGGATGCGATTTCTCGTGTAGATTACCGCACCAAAGGCGCCGGCTGGGCGCCGGCGGGAGGCGGCGCCGGCGAGATGGGCAACGGCAACAACTGGCAGGACATGGCCACCGAACAATGGATCCGAGGTGATAGTGTCGGGCCTTTTGGTTTTCCACCGAGCTACTATTATGACAATGCAGATAACACTCCCTCTCTCCAGAATTATAAAACCAATGTTCCGCTGTGGCTTGATGATGGCATCGGCGCCGAGTATGATTTTTCAACGAGTCAGACATACGAGATTATTGCAGGTTGGATAAATCCTCTTGCGATCCCGTTTATTCCGGGCGATACGGACCGCGACGGCGACTGCGACGATGATGACATTGCAAAAATCGCCGCGGTATTCGGAGACGACGACTGGATATTCAGCAACAGCTTTCCGGAAGCTCCCGAGACAGACAGGGGCGACCCTAACACTCAAACCAAACCCTGGGACGTTGACGGTACGGGGGATAACGGCATCGAAGCAAGCGATATGCAGTGGGTGCTTAATTTCCAGGGCGATGCCACCGGCCAAATCGTGGGAAGAGAATATTACGGTTCGACACCTGCTTCAAGCGGAGTGGTGCTCAATACAAACAGCGCTGTGGTATGCACCATAAGCACATCTGTTAATATACCGGGCGGAAGGACGCTTTCAACGCTGCTCGTCGGAGATACCGTTGAAATAACGGTCAAAGGTCAATTAACCGCTGGGGCAAATTCCACAACAGACGAAGAAAACGGCATTATGCAATACATTCATGATGTAATAATTGACACCCCGGATGTTGTAAAGGTTATCTCGGTTGAGCCTTTAGGCTCATTTAATACAACCCGCGCTTCGCTGCAGCAAAAGCAGGGAACAGACGGCGATTTGGGAATGGATACCATCAACGGATATACCACCAGCTTTACCGAGGGACTGTCGGCCCCGGACGATATGTATAAAATAACGCTCAGTGTTATCGGCGGCGGGTCGGCGGATGTTAGTGTTACATCCGCCGCCATGGCGAAGTTCGCCGCCAGCACCCCCGAAGGTGTAAAAGTCGGTCATACTGATAATAATGGCGACCCGGCAAGTTCATCTTATCCGTCGGCAATATCTGTTTCGACAAATCCCGCGGATATTACTGCAAACGGTTGTATTGATATTGCAGACTTTGGCAGAATGGCCGCGGCGTGGCTTTCCACTAACCCCGGGCCGGCCTGGGACGCCGATTGCGACATCAGTTCGCCGTTCGACGAAATCGACTTTGCAGACCTGAACAGATTGCTTGAAGACTGGCTGACAGGATGTGGCATGTAAATATGAATTACAACAGCAATAATATATTTTAACAATAAAACGGCGCCCGAATTGTTTTCGGGCGAAAAAACATGATAAAAGCCATACTTAAAACCTTTCGAGGAGTGATAATGATGAAGACTAAAAGTTTATTAACAAAGATGGTGTTGGCGGGAGTTGTTCTGTCGGCTGTTGCGATGTTTGACTTGCCGGCACAAGCGGCGATAACATCGGAAAATCTGTTCGACATTGGCACGGTCCATTCGCTTTATATAATAATGGACATGTCGGATTCGAACGCCTATGAAGATATGCGTTTTTCCGCCGGCGACGACCCGGGTGAGCCGGAAGGGTCGGTTTACCCAACCGAGATTGAACCTGGCGTCTATGAACACACATATTGGCAGGCATATATTGCCGATGATCCGGGTGGGGACTTTATCAACGTTGCTATCCGTCGCAAGAGCGACCACGCGTTACCAGATGAGTCAGACCCTGATAAGTTTTCCTTAAAGATAGATATCAACCGTCAAGGTTTTACGCCGCCTAATCAGCGGTTTGGCGGCAAAAAGAAACTCAGCCTCGAATGCGGCAGTGACAATGCCCTGATTAAAGAGGGTCTGGCCTGGGCCGCATACAGGGAAACCGGGATGGTCGCCGGCCGGGCCAACTGGATGAAAGTATATATAAGTACTGACTGGGGTTCAAGCTATGAGTATAAGGGTCTGTTTGTCAATGTAGAACAGGTTGACAAGGAGTACCTTGAAGACCACATGCCGGACAGGCACGAGTACGGTTTCCTGTATAAACTAACCGAATATAACGGCGATGTACAAAAGACACGAGAGGCTGAGACCAATCCGTTTGAGTTCAACTGGTACCCGTTTGACCATCCTCAGTATATAGCAGAAGACCCAACTCCCGCAGACTGGCTTACTCAGACGCCGCTGCGCGTGGATATGGATCAAATGCTAAAGTTTGCGGTTGTTGAAAACTTTGTCGCCAACGCCGATGGTACCATCAACAAGGGAAATAACTTTTACTACTATGACTGGGCGACTCACCCG
>QNBS01000046.1 GCA_003644175.1 Planctomycetota bacterium
GCCGGAATCAGATCAGCAGGCAGGCCGTGAGTTTTTTACTGAAACTAAGCACTAATTGCACGCACAAATGTTTTTCACATGAACATGCAAACGACTCTTTGGGATAATATGTCGCACATGATTTCCAGTTGCTTGTGCTCGATCTCATACACCTTGACAACATCGGCGTATTTGGCGCTTTGGGGCGCAAAATCCGTCAACTTGTTTGGCATTTGCGAGAACAATTTTCTATTGAACGTCACTTCCGCATTTTTTGGAAAAAGAGCTATATAGAAAATGTCACCTTCGACGAGATCCTGAAAAAAGTGTGTGCCAAAAGACAGATCCGGCATCAAATTGGCGCCTTCGTAAGCAACCTCCACCAATACAACCACATTGTTTATCTCAGAAAAACTGACCGGCACCCCCAGGCTGGGTGTTGTGGTGCCCCATCTGCCGGGCCCGATCAGAATAGTCGGCGTTGCCTCTCTGTCGGCTATTTGCCCGTTCAAGTTTCCCACCAGGCGGGCAATGTCATATTTGTCCGACAAAGTCCGCTCTATATAGGCTTCGGGCTCCACATAGATTATTCTCTTGATGGATTGGGAAATGCTGCCTCCCATTGTATATCCGCAGGATTCAAAAAGAATCTTTTCTGCTTCGACGTTATCGGGGATATGCACGCCTGGCCTCAGTCCCCTGGTTTGCAATGGCCGGCATTGGAGAAGGTTGATCTTGAACTCGTCCCCATCGGTAAAGTTGGCGGTAAATTCTATATCAACCGGGTATTGGTAATAGCTTTCCAGAGTCTTAAGCATTCTTTGCATGGTGCGAGTGAATTCTGTTTCAGACAGGAGTTTCTTAAACGTCAGCGCCCACGTCTCCCATCCCTTCATGCCCATTTCCTTCATCTTCCGCTCTGTTTTGTAGTCCCGCGTTGCTATAAGATCTAATCTTATGTCGAGGTCGTCTTCAAGGATTTGCGACATGCTGATTGTTTTTTCGCTGTTTTCCTTAGTGTCCAAAAGGTCAACATGATGTTGCGAGAACTTCGTGGCGTCCTCGCTCGTCGACCAGGGCCTGAGTAAAGGCTCATCCAGTGCGATTGTCTGCGGATAGTCGTTCTCAACGCGATCTACCGCTCTTGTGCCCAGGCCAAAGACCAATCGCAACATGCCCGCTTTGGGATCCAGGTGCGGCTTCCATACAAAAGTATTGTGCGATACGCCTACTCCTGCAAGGTCCGGGAAAAAGTAGTGCCTCTTATAGGAGCCCGACACCCGCTGAACCAGAAGCGCCATCTGCTCGTCATGTTCGTCCAAACCTCTTTTTAAGCGGTACATCAAAGCGTCTTCATCCATCGTGCTGGCATAAACCCTTCGGACGGCATCTTCGAATTCCCGGTAACGGCTTTCGGGGCCGCCCTGGTTGACCAGGAATATGCTTTCATATTTGCCGGCGAAGGCATTACCAAAAGAATCTTCCAGCAGGCTGCTGGAGCGTACGATAATGGGCGATTGGCCGAAGTACTCTATCATTTCCTGAAATCGTTCGCGTATCTCTCCGGGAAACTTACCCTTCAGCAGGTTTTCTTTCATCCCGGGAGCTGATTTGAAGTAACCCTCTTTTGTTTTGTGCTCCATGAGCTGCTTCCACCAGCCGTTCTCTATAATGTAGCTGTAGAAAACGTCCGAACCCACATAAAACGAGTCATGCGGCTCCATTTGCCGGCTCCAGTCAAAAGAACTGTCCGACGACAGTATCTTCTGGGCCAAAAGCATTCCTGCCGCCTTACCGCCGATAAATCCACTTCCTATCAATCTGTTCTTGATATTTATGAGATCCTGCAGAGAAAAGCTGCTCTGCGCCAGTTCCCAAATCCTTTTCTCACGTCCAACCATTATCCTGCAAAGTTGTTCGACGATCCCTCTAACTTCTTCGGACTCCTCAGGTGCGGCCAGCAGGCTCTCGGCCTTCATGAAAAGACGGTCCCAGTAATCCATCATTCTTGCAGAACCATCCAGACCTTTGCCTGCAATATGCGAGAACAGATTACTTGCGTCGACACTGCTGATAATCGGCGAAAAGCTCTCGGCTTTTTGCAGGTGCGGAAGAAACATCGTCGGAGAATAACGCTGCCAGACTTTCAGCGGATGAACATAAAAGGCGCCCTCGAAATCATAGACATCCAACAACAACTGTGTCGTTGCGCGAATGCGGGCGATAGTTTTGAATGAATGATGGTTGCGCAGTATTGCAAAGTAGGTAATGGTGTCCAGATCGAAAAGGTAAGGGCAGGTGACCATGAAAAAATTGTCAATCATCATATCGGTCGCCCATGCAAATTGCAGGTCGGAAAGGCAGTCGAAGAGGTAATAAGTTTCAGGTCCTTCCTGAGAGATTATAGTGTGCACTTGAGTTGAAAAGGCCTCAAAACCGCTGGTCGAATCCAACCGATAGGTCGTGATGGCGGGTTGCTCTTCGACAAGAGGCTCATGCATTGCGAACCTCATGTAAACAACATTGCGCCCGTCGGCAATCGCCTTTCTTATATAGGGACGGACAAAGTGGCAATAATCTTCAATACTGTCGACCTGCCATACAATGTTATCACCTCTGTTCAAGCCGCAGAGTATTTCATCAAGGCCCTTCAATCCGGTGCTTGCCCATGCTTCCATAAACTAACCTCTCTTACCGCGATGTCTTTTGCCGCTTTTTAGTCTTGAGTATAAGCCCCAAAGCTCTACCCGTCCAACTATCAATATCCTGTAAGGGATGGTCAGGTTCAAGGCATACCAAAACGTCGCTGAACTACACCGATTGTGCACCATGGTACGCATTCTTTCCTGCACTATAAGCTGTCCTGATGTAATGTATTAGCCTTTTGCCCCTTGTAATAGTCCAAAAATATGCAATAATACGGTTCTGTAGTCGTTATCGTATTAATACTCACAATAATTGAATTTCTAATGGAGACCTCCACAATGGGCGCCAACGACACTATTAACGCAGTTTATGAACAAGTTTGCAAGCGTAATGCAGGTGAACCAGAATTCCAGCAGGCAGTTAAGGAAGTTCTCGACTCGCTGGGACCTGTCATCGACAGGCATCCTGAATACGTCGAAGCCAGGATCCTTGACAGAATCGTCGAACCCGAACGCCAGATCATGTTCCGCGTTCCCTGGCAGGACGACAAGGGCCGGTTCCAGGTCAACCGTGGATTCCGCTTTGAGTTCAACAGCGCCCTTGGACCATATAAGGGCGGCCTCAGATTACACCCCACAGTCAACGCAAGTATCCTCAAATTCCTCGGATTCGAACAGGTTTTCAAGAACTCCCTTACCACTCTGCCCATGGGCGGCGGTAAAGGCGGTTCGGACTTCGACCCCAAGGGCAAGACCGACAACGAAGTCATGCGTTTCTGCCAGAGTTTCATGACCGAACTGTGTCGTCATGTCGGCCCGAACACGGACATTCCGGCAGGCGACATCGGTGTCGGCGGACGTGAAATCGGCTTTATGTTCGGCCAATACAAACGTATCCGCAATGAGTTTGCCGGAATCCTTACGGGAAAAGCCCTTAACTGGGGCGGTTCGCTCATTCGCCCGGAGGCGACGGGTTACGGTGCTGTTTACTTCGCCGAAGAAATGCTCAAGACCCGCAATGACAGCTTCGAGGGAAAAATCTGCACCGTTTCCGGATCTGGTAACGTCGCCCAGTATACCGTTGAAAAACTCAACGCCCTCGGCGCCAAGGCGGTAACCCTGTCCGACTCCAGCGGATTTATCCATGACCCGGACGGAGTCGATGCCGAAAAGCTCGCTTTCGTACTGGAATTGAAGAACGTAAAACGCGGCCGAATCAAGGAATACGCAGACAAGTACGGCGTCGAGTACGTGGCGGGCAAGACACCTTGGGGCGTCAAGTGCGATTGTGCTTTCCCAAGCGCCACCCAGAACGAAATCAATGAAGACGACGCAAAGACACTGCTCAAAAACGGTTGTTTCGTTGTTTCAGAGGGTGCAAACATGCCCAGCACACCGGAAGCAATCGAGCAGTTCCTCGGCGCCAAGATACTGTACGGCCCCGGCAAAGCCGCAAACGCAGGCGGCGTAGCAACATCCGGCCTGGAAATGTCGCAGAATTCGATGCGTCTCAGTTGGACACGCCAAGAGGTCGACGAGAAGCTCCATAACATCATGATATCCATTCACAAGCAGTGCTTCGATGCAGCAAAAGAGTACGGCGACCCCGGAAACTACGTCATGGGCGCAAATATCGCGGGCTTCGTAAAAGTCGCCGATGCGATGCTGGATCAGGGCCTCGTATAATACAGGCCAAAACAGCAATGTTCAAAAGGATGCGTGTCGACGATACGCTAAATTCGATGCAAAGTACGGCATCCGGGCGAATTGAGTATAAGGGGCAGTATGGAAGAGACCGCTCCCTGCGGTTGAACATCAGGAAACGCGTTCCGTCCGGGTTCCATGACAGATGCATAGCCGTAGCCGGCGCGGAAGTTCCAGATGCGGCTGAAGTCCTCGCACAACGCGAGCTTGCCATCGGGGCTGATGTAGGTAAGCGGTGCTCAAAATCGACCTCCATCCCAAGTACGTATCGATCATGCGGATCGAATTGATACTTGTCGTAGTAGCCGAATCAGTGAAAGTTCGGTCCCTTTGTAATTGCACGGACGGGTGGTTGTAAATCCTGGGAAATCACATTACGTTTCTGTAAAGCTTGAACCTGCTTTGCATACCCGGCTATTTCTTTAGCCAGCTCAGACAGTTTAACCGTCTTAGGCAGAGCTTCAAGACCAGGGGCGAAATCGTCGTGGATGGGTTTTTTCCATTTTTCCGGAATGTTGCTTTCGCCGATCATCGCTCCGATGACACCGCCAACGCTGCCCGCGTTGCAGTCGGCGTCGTAACCGCACATGGTGGCGATGCAAACCGACTTGCTAAAATCACCCTCACCGTAAAGAATACCGATCGCACAAACACCGCCGTTAGGCACCACATGAACCCAACGCCAGTTGCCCCATTTATACAATCCCTTGCCGGTATTATATTTTTCCTCAACAAATTTCCCGTTGCGGGCGCCGTCGTCGTTGTAAGCGTAGCGGTCGTCCAAAACCTGCCACGCCTGCCGCCAGGTTTTGCCATCGTCATAACAAGCCAGTACGTCTTTGATACAACGGGCGTACTCCGAATTCGCAGGAATCACCCGAAGCGATTTTTGAACAATAGCCCGTGGGTCGTTTTCGGTCATGGCAATACTCACCGCCGCAGCAATATACTGTGCACCATAAATACCGTTACGAACGTGCGTAACCATGGCGTCCTGTTCGGCATATTTGGCAGCCACCCTGGGGCTTGCCGGGGCGATCATTCCCCATATCTCAGCCTTCATCTGAGCCCCGATCCACTGGCGGTAGGGGTTATCGACGATAGCGGACTCCGGCGGCCAGATACCTTTTTTGAGATTGGCCAGACCTATCCCCTCGGCTGTACATCCGCTGCGAACATATTTAAGCCATGATTCGGCGATATCGCGGGAGCTAATGTCAACACCTTTGTCCCGCAAGGTCAGCAGCGAAGCCATCATCAAGGTAGTGTCATCATTGGGCGGCGCTCCGTCGAGCTTGTCGATGAGGAATTTCCTATGATGACGGGCATCAAAATTCGCAGGGAAGTAATAGGTCACCGGATAAAAATCCGCCGCGCGCGCTTTTTTCTCGATCTCCGACCTGGGCAAACCTTCCACCGGCTGTGCAAGGGCCAGGCCGATGCACTTACCGTATAATGAGCCGTAGATCTTATCAAGCAGACAATCATCGCTCAGAGAGTAGGTTATTGCCGGCACGGCAACTTTTTTTTGACCGCTCGCAGCGCTACCTGCTGAAAAGGCAGCCGCTAAAACAGTTATACATAACCATGACATCTTTCGCATAATTTTTTCCTTTACCTGTATATATCTTAGCTCAGCTATCCCGATGCATCGCCGCTGAGCCTCTTTTCCAATAGAGTATCAAATTGATCTCAAAAATTCAAGGTTTCCAGTTCATCATGTAGCTTAGGATGGTGTTCTTCTGCGGGTGGGAGTTGATCCATGCGGCTGTTTGTTTGAGTTTTTCGTAGTCGTCCGGGCCGAGGATGGATTGTATTCTTTTTTCGAAGGTCTCACTTGACTCTTCGTCCCGGACTTGTTTCTGCCATGCGGCGCTGAAGACGAAATGCACTTTGTCGTGCAGGTTTCTGCTGTGGAGTGTCTCCCACTCGTTTTTGTCGAACCAGATTCCTCCGCAGCAGTTGCAGCGGTCCAGGTGGAAGTCGGCGCCGTGGCCGACCTTTCTTTGCGTCAGGAAGTGGCCGCACTCGGGACAGAGTTTGCCGGCGGGCGAATCGTCGAGGGGCAGCTCTGTAACCTCGGCAGCGGGTAATTCCTGCAATGTTTGTCCGTGCCTGTCGAGCCATTTCCAGTATTGAAAGGATTGTATCCAGCGGCCGCCGCACAGTCGGCACGCCTTGGTTTTGAGATTTTCGATAACATCTTCACTCTCGAGTGAGCCCTTTTTGCACACGGGACATTTCATGAGTGTTCCTCCTGGCTTTGAATACGGATTAGCTCATAAATGTTATTATTTTTGCCGGACTTTAGGGCAAAAGGCATCCCATGTCAAGAGATTATTAATCGCAGGACGCGATGGATTTCGATTCTGTCCGCATATAGCCGCCAACCTGCCGCCCGATACCGGTTTACCCCTGAAATCAGACCGGCAAAAAAAGTATTTGCCATTTGTGCGGCGATGTACTATATTCTGCTCACCCCCGTTTCGGGTTCTGCGGAAGAATCCGAAGGTTTTGGCATTATTTGGCGGTATTACTGTTAATTGAGGTGTAATTATGAAGCGACGCATCATTATATGTCTGGCGGCTTTCGTGGTTAGTGCGGTGGTGTTTTCCGGATGTGGGAAGAAACCCGCCGGCGACGGCGAAAATGGCGAAGGCCAGGCCAAGGTCAAAGTTCTGAAGCTGGCGCACGGGCTTCCCACGGACCATCCCGTACACAAAGCCATGGAGTACATGGCCGATCTCGTCGCTGAGAAATCGGGCGGGAAAATGAAGGTCGACATCTATCCGAGCGAGCAGTTGGGCACGGAGAAGGAGTGTCTTGAAAGGCTCCAGATGGGCGCCCTTGCCATGACCAAGACATCGTCGTCGCCGATGGAGACCTTTGTCAAAGAGATGAAGGTGTTGGGTCTGCCCTACGTGTTCCGCGACAAGGATCATTACTGGAAGGTCCTCCTGAGCGACGTCGGCAAAGAACTGTTAGCCGCCGGCGAGGCCAAACGTCTCAAGGGGCTGTGTTTCTACGACGCCGGGGCGCGCAGCTTTTATACGGTGAAAAAAGAAGTAAATTCTCCGGCGGACCTTGCGGGCCTGAAGATACGCGTTCAGCAAAGCCCCGTTGCGATGCAGCTTGTCGATGCGATGGGCGCCTCGGCGACGCCGATTGCATGGGGTGAGCTTTATACTTCGCTGCAGCAGGGTGTCGTGGACGGCGCCGAAAACAATCCGCCCAGTCTGTACACTTCCAAGCATTACGAAATCTGCAAGTACTATACGCTCGATGAGCATACCAGGCCGCCGGATATCCTGCTGATCAGCACGAGGGTGTGGAAACAGCTTTCCGCCGCCCAGCAGAAAATTCTCCAGGATGCCGTTGACGAATCGGTTACATTCCAGCGTAAGCTCTGGGCGGAGTTTGAGAAGAAGTCCATGAATGAAATTCAAAAGGCCGGCGTCAAAATCATCAAGCCCGACAAGGCGCCGTTTAGAAAAGCGGTCGAAGGTATGCTCAAGGAGTACGAGGGAACGAGCATCGGCGATCTGGTCAAGCGAATCGGCGAGGTACGGTAGCAGATGTTCGGCAGGATAAAGAAAATCCTGGACCGGTCGCTTGAGATACTGCTGACAATAGTCATGACCGTTCTGGTGCTGGATGTGATCTGGCAGGTCTTCACGCGGTTCGTCATGAAGGATCCCAGTCAGTGGACCGAAGAACTGGCGACTTACCTCATGATCTGGGTGGGTATGTTGGGCGCCGGCGTCGCCCTGTATCGTGGGGCTCACCTGGGAATCGATTACTTTGTCGGCAAGCTTGCAACCCGCAAACGCCTGTACACAGAAGTAGTTGTATTTTTCCTTATCGGCGCCTTTTCGCTGACGGTGATGCTGATCGGCGGCATTCAGCTCGTGCTGGATTTCCTGGACCTGGGCCAGCCTTCTCCTGCGATGCGTATTCAGATGGGGTATGTGTATCTGGTGCTTCCGATCAGCGGATTCTTTCTGACTATATACAGTATCGAACTGATGATCGCCAAGATCATTGCGCTGGTGAAGCATCGTCCGGACGGGCCGCATCCGGGCACGGAGGCGACTCAGGCGGCCGATTAAAACTACGGCGCTGTTTGAGATTGTATCGGCGACTGTAACTTGTTGTTTACTGAGAAGATGACCTGTTTTTGTAAAATCCTAAATCCTGATATCTAAATACTCAACAAATTCAAAATTACAATGACAAAAACTCAAAACACCTGACAAACGGAGAAGCCGTTTTGTTTTGAAAATTTGGATTTTGGTAATTCGATATTGTTTAGAGTTTAGGATTTAGTGCTTAGGATTTAGTGGTTAGGATTTAGTGCTCAGGAATTCAGCGTGATTTTGTAATAATCGCGATGTAGTATTAACAAACGTATGGAACCTGTTGAGGAAATGTAAATGTCCGCTGCG
The DNA here is from genome assembly GCA_003644175.1 of Planctomycetota bacterium. Taxonomy (GTDB): domain Bacteria; phylum Planctomycetota; class Phycisphaerae; order Sedimentisphaerales; family Anaerohalosphaeraceae; genus B28-G16. The sequence continues at coordinate 8,775 of QNBS01000046.1, forward strand.
ATAATCGTCTTGGTTTTGACATTTATCATTTTGCTGCTGCTGAATGTCCCGGTGGCGTTTTGCATGGGTATCGCGACGATATTGAGCGTGCTCGTTATCGGCACGGACGAGATATACCGGCCGATGATGTTCATTTCGCAGCAGATGGCGACGGGCATCGACAGTTTTTCGCTTCTGGCGATTCCCTTCTTCATCCTGTCGGGCCTGTTCATGGGGCATGGCGGAATCGCCCGCCGGCTTATTGACTTCGCCAATGTGCTGGTCGGCGGCTTTCGGGGCGGGCTTGCCTTTGTAAACATTTTCACCTGCATGCTGTTCGGCTCGATATCGGGTTCGGCGGCGGCGGCGGTTTCATCGGTAGGCGGGTTCATGGTCCCGCTGATGAACAAGATGGGTTACCACCGCGACTTCAATACGTCGATCAGTGTTACGGCCGCCACGACGGGGCTGCTGATTCCGCCGAGCAACGTGATGATCGTCTACGCGCTGGCGACGGGCGGGGCATGCTCGGTCGCGGCGATCTTCATGGCCGGCGTGATCCCCGGGATATTGGTGGGATTGGGACTGATGCTTGTCGCAGGCGTCATAGCCGCCAGGCAGAAGTACGGCAATGAGGAAATGTTCAAGTTCAGGGAGATCATCATACGCCTGATTGGCGCTGTCGTGTGTGTGGGCGTGCCGATTGTACTGTTGATTGTCAAGGGGCGATTTAGCGTCGCTGAGGACGTTATCGAGCAGGCGCAAAGCAATGCCGACCTGCAGGCGGATCTGGCGACCGTCAAGACCGCAATACTTGTCGCCGCCGGCGTTCTTATCGCTGCAATGTTTGCCGTCAACCTGTATCTGAAGTTCACCGGCAAATCGCCGGAGGCCAAAACCATTGTCGCCGGGCTTCTGGGGCTTGGTTTTGTGCCTGTTATTTTCATGCGCGGATTTCTTGTCGCCGGCGTGTATGCCGCCGGCAAACTTGCGACGATGAGTCTTGTCCTTGTCCTTTACTCACTGTTGGTCATAGGCCTTGTCATCTGGTACGGCAGGAAGGTTTCATGGCTTGGATTTATCAAATTTGTCCAGGCGATACCGGCGCTGATGCTGATTGTCATTGTATTAGGCGGCATCCTTGCGGGCGTCTTTACGGCGACTGAGGCGTCGGCGATAGCGGTTGTTTATTCGTTTCTTCTTTCGGTCTTTTTGTATCGCGAGGTCAAGTTCCGGGATCTGCCCGCCATCATCCTGCAGTCGGCGGTAACGACCGCGGTGGTTATGATGCTTGTCGCAACGTCTATGGCGATGAGTTGGGTGCTGGCCAATCAGAATGTTCCTCAAAATGTAAGCGCCTTTCTGCTGGGCCTGACCGAGACAAAGTGGGTGCTGCTGCTGATCATTAATCTCATGCTGCTGGCGGTCGGAACATTTATGGATATGACGCCGGCGGTGCTGATCTTTACGCCGATATTCCTTCCGATTGTCGCGAAATTCGGAGTGGACCCGCTTCACTTCGGTATCATTATGATTATGAACCTCTGTATCGGCCTTTGCACGCCGCCGGTGGGGACGTGCCTTTTCTTAGGCTGCGGCATTGCCGAGACCACGGTCAGCAAGGTGATAAGGCATATCCTGCCGTTTTTTGTGTCGATGGTTGTTGTGCTGCTGATTTGTACGTATGCCGAGCCGCTGTCGATGTGGCTGCCGGAGAAACTTGGTCTCATCAGCACTGCTCCGTAATGTGATTTGTCATTGAGTCCTGGCTCCATGTCCGATTATCCGCAAACATTGTCTGAGTTTGAACGAATTGTCCGCGGCAAGGCCGCCGGCAAGACAATGGTCGCCTTGATCGTCGATTCGCCGTGGCTGCCGGGCTATGCGGGGGCTAATACACTCGATTTTTA
>QNBS01000047.1 GCA_003644175.1 Planctomycetota bacterium
AGGGCCGTGGACGGACATTTTTTGCCCGGTCACGGCCCCGCCGACAGTTGCCCCTTTATTTACTCGTAGAAGTTTGTTGCTTCTGTTTCTTCGACATTTCTGGTCAACTGATCGCTGTCCATTGTAACGCGGAACCTGACATCGCCGGAGTAGGTCGCCCGGACCACGACCTTCCATGTCGCCTTTTCGCCCGGTTCAAGCACATCGAGCGGCTGGAACACGATTTTGCCGTCCGACACCCGCGTCTGGGTTTGGCCCGATGCCGAAACAAACTTCATCGTTTTTTCGAGGAAGCAGTTGATGCGGATATTCGTATCGGCTTTGGTGCCCTGGTTGGTCACCGTGATCAGATAGGTCTCGTTTTCGCCGACCTCGATTGGGTCTGACAAATCCACGACCTCAAGGAGGATTGCGGCGATACCCTCGATGTTGGTATCGGCCGACACCGTTACGCCCTCAGCACATATGGCCCTGGCCGTCGCCCTGGTGGTGTAGGCGCCCGCCGTTGATGGTACGTAGCCGACCGAGACGGCCCTGGATTGACCTTTCCCTATTGTGCCCAGGTTCCAGATGACCTTGTCGCCGACAACAATTCCGCCGTCGGAAACGACTATGTTTGTTGCGCCGGCAGGCACCATATCTTCCAGAACCGTCTCTGTGGCAGGCGAATCGCCCGTGTTCTTCAGGGTAATGATGTAACTTACCTTGCGTCCGAGATACTCTCTGTCGGGCCCCGCCTTGGATATCTGCAGTTCGGGCTGGGTCACAACGGTTGTTGGAAGCCGTGATTCGGCTCGCAATCCGGCGTCGGCCCTTGCTATGGCCTTGGAGGAGAAGGCGCCCGTACTCCTTGCCCTGGTCATGACGGTGTACTCCTTCGACTCGCCGGGCTTTAGCGTTCCCACAGCGATGTTAATTCTGTTGCCGCCGTCAGCGGTCATCTGCTCGCCCTGCAGTTCGTCGATGATCTCCACGTTCGTCGCGTCGCCGGTACCCCGATTCTTCACCACATATGTCAATGGGATATCATCGCAAAGCTTTTTTTTCGATGGCGCCAGTTTCGCCAGGTAAAGCAGCGGCTGGACAACCTTTATGAAACCACAGGCCGGGATCGTATAGCTTACCTTCGCACAATTTTTCACACAATCATTCGACATCGCACTGCCTGAGACCCGGATTTGGCGTGTCGCTCCCGGCGCAAGAGCACCGATAGACCATGTCAATTGATTCCCCTGTATGTCCGCAGGCGGATCGGATTCGTTGAACTTGAAGTTCCCCTCGGTGTTTTCGGTAACTTTGACATCGTCCACCGCAACTTCAGCCAGATTTGTAACTCTGATCGAGTAATCAAACTCAGCATTTATCTGAACCTGATCCGGCATCGTCTTTTCAAGTTTGATCATACCGGCCTCGGTGGTCGGGTACGTCCGGGAAACCACGTAAGGCCCACACTCCGTCGACGGAATCGGCGGCGGCGGCACGGGTAACGGCACAGGCACGCAGTCCTTGTCCCAGTACATCGAGTACGCCACCTCCGGCGGCACCTGGCGTCCCTTCGCTTTCCAGTGCGACCTGCAACTGTAACACCCCGCCAACACAATCACCATCCCTGCCAACACCACAATCCAGATAGCTTTTGAGATTCTGTTCATAATCATGCCCCCTTTCATTTCAGTATTTACCCGAAACAAAACTAAATAAAAATTCAATTCACTTCGCCAACAACCAACCGATTCCAGGGCCCCCGCCGGAAAACACTTCTACCCCCAATTGCAATTGCTGCAAACGGACCGCCGTCTGCATTCAATATGGCTATCGGCACAACTCATCGGGCTTATAACATCTTTTTTCAAAACTCTCTTTGCCGCACAACCGGCCGCGTATACCTCACACAGTGCGTAAAAAAAGCCCATCTCAAGCCGGATAATTGAAAGAACAGAAAATAGAGGACCGATACGCCTCAATCGGACAAGGCGACAATCATGGCGGCGATCTTCGCGGCGGCTGTCGTATTGGCTGCTGCGGCAGCGGCGGCGGCCATTTGATTGCGTTTGTTGTCGTCGGCCATGAGGGTCTTTAGCTGTTCGGCCAGCGCGTTTGCCGTTGCGTTCGGGTCGTCCGGTATGTCATCTACGATCACCGCGGCGCCGGCGGCAACCAGTTTGGCGGCATTTAAGTACTGATGGCGGTCTTTGTGATACGGATACGGCAGGCAAATCGCCGGCGTCCGGCCGGCTGCGTATTCGGCGACGCTCACCGCCCCGGCGCGACCGGCCACCAGATCGGCCGCGGCAAGCAGACTCGCCATGTCGTCGTAATAATCCACTATGTGACAGGCGATCTTCGCCGAAGCGCCCCGGGCCTGGTGATTCCGTAAATCCGCCGCTCCGCCAGTCAGGTGCACCACCTGCCATGTTGGCGCAAAGGCGTCCAATTGTCGCAGCACTGTTGCTGTCGCCTGATTGATATTCATCGACCCGCTGGAGGCGCCGGTCACCACGAGCGTCTTTTTAGCCGCATCCAGCCCCAACTGCGCGATCGCATTTGCGCCGTCGGCGGACTCGAAACCGGCCCGCAGGGGACAGCCTGCAACGACGGTCCTGTCTTTTGCCTTGCCGAAGGATTCGGCGGTATCTGCAAACTGCACGAAAATTTTCTGCGCAAAAGTTGCTAACAGCCTGTTGGCTTTGCCCGGTACGATATCGACATTCACTATGGCGACCGCGGCGCCTGCCCGCCTGCCGGCAATCACCGCCGGCGCCGACGCAAACCCTCCGGCGCCGATCACCACCGCACGAGTCGTCTCTCCGGCGTCGCGCATCACCGAACGTATCTTCCGGGCGGCGATCCTGTAACTCCTGGCAAACGACAGTCCGAACGCCGCCGCCTTGTCCGGCCGGGCTGAAAAAGCGCGCCCTGGCAGAGCGACATATTCGAATTCGCCGGGCGCTAAGATTTGAGCATCAATCGCCCTGTTGCTGCAGAAAAATACGATCGTCGCTTCCGGCTGAAGCCGCTTTATCTTTTGTGCGATCGCAATCGCCGGGTAGATATGCCCCCCCGTGCCGCCGCCTGCAAAGAAATAACAGCCCGGCCTCGTCGCCCGCCGGCGGGGCGACTTCAATTCTTCCTGGCGTTCAATCTTATCCACCGAAAACATCCCTTTTTCAATATGTCATAAGCTTAGACACTCTAACAAAACCCAACTCGACACTAATTAACCGCTTCGCGGAGCTGTCATAATAGATTTCTCGGCTTCGCTCGAAATGACAACGCCGGTTTTGTTAGAACCTCTTAACAGACGACGACTCGCTCACAAATCGCGGTCAATCGCCCGGGCTATTCGTTTTAGCTTCTGCATCAAATCGGTCAATATCTCCGGCGTAATCGACTGTGCGCCGTCGGAAGCGGCATGCTCCGGATCGGGATGGCACTCGATCAGCAGTCCGTCGGCGCCGGCTGCGACGGCGGCCCGGCTCATCGAGGGCACCAGATGTGCGTGCCCTGTCCCGTGCGAGGGATCGATCATCACGGGCAGATGCGTCTTGTCGTTTAGTTCGGCAACGGCGCTTAGGCACAGGGTATTTCGAACATACTCCTCGAACGTCCGTATCCCGCGCTCGCACAGAATCACCTGCTTATTGCCTCCGTTGATTATGTACTCGGCGGCCAACAGAAACTCGTCCAGCCGCGCACTCATTCCGCGCTTGAGCATAACCGGCTTGTTCGTCTTGCCCACCGCCTCCAGCAGCGGATAATGCTGCATATTTCTGGCGCCGATCTGCAGCACATCGGCGTATTCCACTACCGCGTCGATCTGCTCCAGGCCGATCACTTCGGTAACAACGGCAAGTCCCGTCGCATCCCGCGCCTCGGCGAGTATCTTCAATCCCTCCTCGCCGAGACCCTGGAAGCTGTACGGACTCGTCCGCGGTTTATACGCACCGCCGCGGAGACCGATACATCCGGCGTCTTTGACCGCCTGGGCCGTCCTCAAGAGCTGATCGCGATTCTCCACCGCGCAGGGTCCTGCTATCACGCCGACCCTGGTTCCCCCTAAGGGGAAACGCTGAGGGCCGATCTCGATGACCGTCTTTTCCTTCTTCACCTCCAGCGACGCCATCTTGTAGGGCGCCAGGATAGACATCACTTTCTCAACCATCGGCGCATTCTCGATCGCGCGCTTATCCACCATACGCTTGTCGCCGATGCAGGCCACAACCGTGCGGTCGGTACCGTAGATCAGGTGCTCCTTTAGCCCGTATTCGCGCACCAGGTCCACCACATGTTTGACCTGCGCCTTTGTGGCGCCGGCCTTCATTACAACAATCATTTCAACGAGTCCTTAAATGAGCCTCCGGCGATCTCAAATTAACACAGGCGGCGATTATAGACCAAAGCCGCCACTGCTTCAATCCAAATCCTGTTTGACGGCGCCGGGCGTTTGGCCTATAATGCCGCACGCGGAGCAAGAAAAGAGACCTGGTACATTTTTGCGGTCTGGAATAAATCGAACCGGAGAGCAAATGAAGATCATCGCACTGACCGACATCCACGGACACCTGGACTATCTGCCCCAAATAGCTCCGCAACTGGCGTCCGCCGACCTCGTTCTCATCGCCGGAGACCTCACCACCTTCGGCGGCGAAGCGCAGGCCCACCGGATCGTCTCCAGCCTGGAAATACACAACCCCCACATCCTGGCCGTACACGGCAACTGCGACCGGCAGGCCGTCGAAGAATACCTCCACCTCGGCGAAATCGCCCTGGACGGCCGCTGCGTCACCGTCAACGGCGTGGCCTTTGCCGGTATTGGCGGTTCACTGTCGGGTTCCGGAACAACCCCCAACGAATCACCCGAAAGCGAATTCGCCTCGCGGCTGGAAGAATTGAAATCCCAAATCGACCGCGACAGGCCGTTGGTTTTCGTAAGCCACCAGCCGCCCTGGGGCACAAAACTCGACGCCGTAGGCGCCGACCGACACACAGGAAGCAAGGCCATCGGCGACTTTATCCTCGAAACCCAACCCATCTGCGCCCTGTCCGGGCACATCCATGAAGCCGCCACAACCGACACCCTCCGGGACACAACACTAATCAACCCCGGCCCGTTTGCACACGGCCGATACGCATACATCGAAATCGAAGACAACACCGTAAAAACCGCCCAACTCCGGTCACTTTGAGCAGCGGGGTCGGAGTTGTGGGATTTGTCGGCATCTTATGCGCCTTGGCAAACGGGGGCGAGACGTGGATATTGTAAAAATGAAGCAGCACCTGGATGTTTCGTTTCTCACATTGGCTTGTGAACCAGCGGAATTGCTCCTGGTTGGCCTTGATCTGCTCTGGCGGAATATCGGAACTGGCCTCCGGGTAATCAGGCATCTCGACAATCGCACTGCCGTTGTCGGTCCGCATAAATAAGCGCTCTGCAAAAAACAGGAAACCGCCCGTTCGGCTACGCTCAGGGCAGGCTCTGCGGCGGAAGCTGTTTTATGCCGGATTCGGCGCTTTCGCGGGAATGACAAGCGAATCTTACACACGGCTAAAGTGTTGCCAATTTTGCAGAACTCATGATAAACATATCAGCCGTATCAGGTCCTAACTACCCTTCTCCGGCGATTGTCCATCAGCAGGGTAACCTTGTCGTAAGTCTTTTTTGCCAGTTTCTGTTTCAGTATCCTGCGAATCTCGCCCATACTTGTTCGCTGGGTCAGATGCGTTATGACGATGTGCTCGTTGTCGAGCCCGTCGACGAGTCGCACGAACTCATCGATATGCATGTGCCTTCCGGCGTCTGCCCTTTCGCCATGCTCGTCGACAAAAAATGTACACTCGGCGATCAGTATCTTACTCCTGGCGACGTATTCCAGCCGCCCGAAATCCACATAGCGTGTATCGCCGAGGTACGAGGCAATCGGAATCTCTACGGGATAGTCGATCGTAATGCCCTGCTTCTTGAGTTCGACGATCTGCGGGCCGGCGAGTCCGACGTACTCTTCTTTGAGCTTTTTTCGCTTTTCAATTACGGTGAAGCCCACCGACCCCCTGCTGTGTTTGGTGGGAAAGACCCTGGTAAAGAGATTCGGCTTGATCCGATATTCGTCGCCGGGCTTTACGCCGACAAGGTTGACCGGCACCTGGTTGCCGTCGAGTTTTCCCCATGCGTCGATAATCTGTCTAATCGGCGGCAGCAGATTCGCCGGGGCAAGCAGCGTTCCCGGCGACTGGCCGCAGAACTTGCGATGCGAAAGATAGTACCCGATCCCGGCGGCATGGTCCATGTGTCCGTGCGTGAGCAGTACATGGCTGATCGGTATGAGTTGATCGGGGGCCTTGCCTATGTCAAAGCAGACATCCAGCTGCGGCATCCCAACGACGGTCTCTTCACCGGCCACCGAATAGCCGATGATATCCAGATCGTCGATTGTAATCTTGGCTAAATTATGACTCGGCAAAATATAACCACCTTTGGCGGAACTTTTTGCCACAGAGAGCCTGCCCTGAGCGTAGCCGAACGGGACACAGAGATCACAGAGAATTATATATTTCTTTTTTTTCTCTGAGTTCTCTGTGGACTCTGTGGCTAATACAAATTCCTATACCATTAAAATACATATCAGAATTCTTTTTTCATATACACTCACCCCGCCGGGGCGATGCCGGGTATCATAGAGGCAACGACCGATTATGTCAATTTGTTTCAAGAAGCTCATCCGTTTGCCGATATTCTTGTTGCCTCGGTCGATTTTGCCAATAGGATAAAGCGATTATGCCGGATAAACGAAAACACAGGGGTCCGCATCCCGACGACGCCGGGCTGTTTGCGGCGAAGAACACCGGTGTCCTTGGCGCCGCCGTCGCCGATTATTCCATGCTGCTTAGCGCCGGCTATGCGCCGAAAAGCTCGCTCAAGCTCGTCGGCGACCATTTCGCCCTGACCGAGCGCCAGCGATTAGCCATAATGCGCTCGGCCTGCTCCGACGACCAGCTTGCCGGGCGATCGGCAAAACAGACAGACGTCGGCGAATTGAAAGGCCGACCCATCGTCATAGACGGCTACAATCTGCTCATCACCATCGAATCGGCCCTCAGCGGCGCTGCGATCTTCATCGGCAGGGACCGCTGCATGCGCGATCTGTCCGGCATACACGGCTCATACAGAAAAGTAACTGAAACCATACCCGCAATAGAACTGATTGCATCGCAGTTAGTCAACCTCGGCGTCGCACACGCCCTATGGCTGTTCGACAGTCCCGTCTCGAACTCCGGTCGACTGAAGACTCTCATGTACGAACTGATCGAAAAAAACGACTGGCCCTTCGACGTGGAGCTCCTGACCAACCCCGACAACGAACTGGTCGCCACCGAAAAAACAATCGCAACAAGCGACAGCAATATCCTCGACAACTGCAACCAATGGACAAACCTTGCCGCCTGCATAATCCAGACAGAAATCCAAAAAGGCAATATCGAGGTAAACCTCATCGACCTGTCTCCTTCACAGTAGGGGCGACCCCACGTGGTCGCCCTGAAATCATGGCGGGTGGCAGTCCCGATCTATTGAGAAGCAAAACGAAGTGGATGGCTTCCGTCTATACCAAACGCGGCAGTCGGTCAATACTGACTTCGGCGAGGATCGCAAGGAATTTCTCCTGCCGCATTGCAGTCGCCTCGGCCACCTGCTCATCGGTCATGTTAAAACCGTGGATTTCGGCGGCAGCGCGAACATAGGCTGCGGCGCCGCGACCGAGTCCCTTTTCAAAATCGGCCCGCACAATTCCCTTCAACCCGAAAAGCTCTTCAAACATCGCTATCGAGGCCTGCGCATTGACGCCTTCGGTATCGGCTATGACGCCATCTACATCGAATATCAAGCCGTACAGTTTCGCCATCGTCCGTTGCCTTAATGAGATATTCTCACCCACACAGTGTAAACCGGCACTATGGCATTATGCAGGTTGCATGTGGAAATCGCAAACAGGAAATGGCGTATAAAATGTGCGTATAAAATAATGCCTGCCGCGATCATTGCAATCGCGGCAGGCACAGCGAGCGAAACCTTGCATCCTGCTTCAAGCAAGGACACAAATCAATCGATACCGAAAACATCTGCTTTTCGTAATCGGAAGCAACTGCTTACAGCATCTTATGCCGCTGTTACTTCTTTTTTTGTTCGGCAAGCTCCTTTTTGATGATCTCGCCCAATTGAACAGCTTTTTCCTCGGCGAAAGTAACAAACTTCCTCATGCTCGCTCCGGCAACCTTTCCAAACTCTGCGGAACCGGACTCGCTTGCCTGGCTGCTAAATCCAAATCCGCCGGTTCTTGTCCCGCCCCCATTCGCTTTGGCGTCAGCGGGCGCCAGATAATAGACTGCCGTGGCGAAGCCTGCGAAGTAGATAATCAGCGCCAAGAGCAATTTACTCCGCCACATCATATTCCCCCTCAAGAAAACATCGCTCACTGTCGGTCGCCGCAACTCTTTGACGACGCCCTTTACACATAAAATGTAAGAACTAATCGGTGACGAGTCAAACTGCCACGGTCGGTTTATCATAACTTTGACAAAAAAACTTTTCCGCCTGCGCCGGCCGCAATTGTGCTCAACAGTCTCATAATAATCGGTTGTTTCGCATGTATGGCGGCCTGGGCGTCGATGTCCTTGACAGGCAAGCCGTCCCGGGGGCATATAGTGCACCTGTCATATCGCGTATCGTTCCGGTCGTGACTTTCAGCGTCCGAAAAAAAAGGTTTGCATGGGGTTCCGGAAGGGTTATACTGGTTTGCGATGTCGTACCGGAATAGTTTTTTATACCCTTCAGGGTAGTAAATTCCCGCGAGTAAAATGGCAAGTATTGATTTGAAAACACGTTACTGCGAACACAACGGGAATTTTCAATTGTGATCAGTATACATGGAGGTATAAGATGGCTGGACGGATTCCGAAGATAGTTGTCGTCGGGCCCACGTACGTCGACATGGTTATCAAGTGCAAGGAGTTTCCGACGCCGGGTGAGGCGGTCGATGGTTTCGGGGCCTCGTGCGTGCCGACAGGAGCAGGCCCCAACCGGGCGGTAGAGGCTGCACTTTGCGATTGTGATGTCACCCTTATCAGCAAGGTCGGCGAAGATCCCTTTGGTGAAATGGCCAAGGCGAATCTCCGCCGCTATCGAATCAACACCGAACTTATCTACATGGCCAGTGCGATGAGCACCGGCGTCATCATGACAATGGTCGACGCCCTGGGGGAAAACAGCGGCTGCATTTCGGCAGGCGCCAATCGAGCATTAGGCGCCGACGAGATTGCCTGCGCTTCGGCCGAATCCGTGATAGGCGCCGCCGACGTATGTCTGATTTGCGGCGAACTTCCCGAAGATACGGTGGTGACGGCGATTCGCACGGCCGAACTTCACAGGACAAAGATTATTCTCGAAACGCCGCCGCAGGATCACCACATTACCAGAGCCTCCGACCTGGCCTGGCCGATGGAATATTATACGGTCGATGTGCTGATTCCGAATTTCTACAAGCTTGCCCAGGGCGCCGAATTAGGGGCGGGCAGTGCGGGCGAGTTGAAACTGATCGCATCGGAACTCGTAGCCAGGGGCATCGGGTGCGTGCTCATCAAGATGCCGCCGCGTGAAGTTTTCATGGTGGACCGCAACGATACGACTCATGTCCCATGGTTCGACCTTGGTATTGTCGATCACACCGCCAGTGGCGACGCCTTTGCCGGAGCACTTGCGGCGTCCTGCGCCGTCGGCGACGAACCGAAAGACGCGGTGAAGTTCGCCTGTGCCGCAGGCGCCCTTGCAATGTCGAAATTCGGGACCCAGGACTCTCTGCCGAAAAAAGAGAAGATAATCGAGCTGCTCCAGCAAAACGGTGATTGATGGGTTGAGGTATAGTGCATGGCGTTTCAAAGAGAAAAGCAGCGGATTTCTTCGAGCGAGGTTTTGCAGGCCCTTGCCGACGGCGCCGATATTCGGCTCGAAGGCTGCACGATCTCCGGCGACCTCGACGTCAACCGCCTTTTCGTCAAGGATGAGAGTTTCGACACGTCGCGTCTGGAAGTCGGCAGCCGCGACGAGACCAGCGTGGCGACCTTTTCCCAGTCGATTGTCTTCAATTCATGCACCTTCGAGGGTGATGTCTGTTTTGCCGGTCCCTGGGACAAGACCGATGAGTTGACGGTCATTTTCAAACGTGACATCGGCTTTAACTCCTCCTGTTTTCAGGGCCAGACGCGGTTCGACGGCGTGGTGTTTCGGGGGCTGGCCGGTTTCGACGGCTGCACATTTCGGCGTGTGGTGGGTTTCCGCAGGGCCGACTTCGGGGCGCGGGCATTATTCCGCACCGCCCAGTTCGACGGCTACGGCCTGTTCAGCGGAGCGGTGTTCGGCAAGGAAGTGCGATTCACCAACACCTGCTTTGGCAAAGGGGGCAACTTCACCGGCGTGCGTTTCGGGGAGACGGCGGATTTCGGCGGCTGCCATTCCGGCAGCAAGGCCATGCCGATCTACGAGTCGGTCCATTTCGCCAGGCGCCGCCGCGGCGACGAGTCGCTGCGACCTGAGCCTCTGAACCGTCGCCAGAAGTTGGCGCATCGTTCGTGGTAGAAGCTCTCGCCGGCCAATTGATAATAGCCCGCTTCGGTGCA
>QNBS01000048.1 GCA_003644175.1 Planctomycetota bacterium
ATGCCGCCTCTTATCTTCCTCTCTGGCCCTGCCAGGGCCTGAATGAATCTGGTTCTCGAAGATGACCGGGCCGCCCCATTTGCCTGTGACTACAATATCCAGGTCGCCGTCCGCATCGAGGTCCACCACCGGGATGCTTAATCCGGAACCGATCCCTTTTCCATGAGTCAGGATATGTTTCTCCCATTTGGGCTGCTTTTGCAGAGTGAGCTCGTACCAGTAGACCCCGAGCGGCTCGTTTGCACCGGGGTCCTTGCCGTTGTGGGCGTAAAACCGTTTCCCGGCAACGATGTCCAGGTCGCCGTCAGCATCGAGATCGGCCAGGGTTATGCTGTGTACCTGCGACCACGATTTGTCTATGACATGCTGCTTCCAGGAAATCTCGGCGCCGTCGGCCTTCTGTTCGTACCAGAACAGGCCATAGCCGTGCGCTTCGCTGGTGATGATATCGTTTCTGCCGTCGGCATTGACATCATACACCCAGATCTGGGGCGTGTGCTTTGGCGTTTCCTTTCCAAGCGTGCCAAGTGCAATCGGATGCGCCTTCCATTTGCCCTTCCGGGGGTCTTTCGGCGCCTCGAACCATGTATCCGGACGGATGATGTCCGGCCGGCCGTCGCCATTGATATCGCCGCAGCCGGCACCCCAAATCGATTGTTCCGATGATACCTCGTGCCTGATCAGGCCCGCCTTGCCGCCCGGTTCATACCAGTGCGTGTCTTTGGTTACCGGAAGTATCTCAAGAGCCTTGCCGTCGCCGTCGATATCCCAGAGATCGCCGCATTCATGGTTCCCGGCCTTGTCGATGACTGTCATGGGCCACGGGGTCTCATCGCCCGTATTGCGGTACCAGTCGATTTGCTTTGCGAACCAGCAACAGGTCACCACGTCAAGTTTTCCGTCACCGTCAACATCCATCGCGACATTCATGAAGTCGTCCCAGTACCCCACGCCCTTGTCGTCGACGTTTCCGCGCATGTCCCGGTACTTGTGGGCCTTCCAATCCGGGGCCTGGTACCAGTAGGGCCCGGCCACAATATCCAGCCTTCCGTCATTGTTGAAATCGCCGACTCCACAGGCCTCACTTCGAAACGTCCCGACCCGCTTCATTTTGAATTCAAGCGAACCGGCGCCTGCCGTATTGCCAAGGACTGCAAGGGTCAGAATCACAGCAAACAATTGTCTCATCGCGTTTCTCCTCGGAGACATCAAGTTATATCCAAGGCTTGGGCGTATCATATAATTCGTAATTTCCTAATCCTGCAATTTGACATCGGTCATTGTCACGGCTTTGTCACTGTTCTTATTCCGAATGTTCTCAATGACCAGCCCACTGACGTTTTTGATTTTGAGTTCGCTATTTCCATGACACATAAAGTTCTTGAACGTCAAGCCCTGGATAGGGCTTTCCTTCACTCCGCGTATGCTTCCCATGCCGCCGTCGTGAATTTCGATATTCCTGCAAGTGATGTTCCGCACCGTCGAAATCCCGGCGGGTCCCTTTATTAAATCGCCTTTGTTGCCGGGGTAGTCCATACGCATCAGGACGGCGTTCTTAATCCCAAAGGTCTTGATGTTCTCAACCGTAATATTCTCAACAAAGCCGCCGCGACCTTCGCGGGTCTTGACGTCAAAACCCCTGTGCATATTCTTGAAAACGCAATCCTTGACCACGATATTGCGGATGCCGCCGCTTATCTCGCTGCCAATGGCGACGCAGGCGTGTCCGCCAAGCATTGTACATTTGGTGATGGTGACGTTTTCGCAGGGAATCCCGATATCGACAGCCTGCTGATTTTTGCCGGACTTGATCGCGATGCAGTCATCTCCGGTTTCAAAAGTGCACTCGGTGATCAGGACGTTACTGCAACTGTCGGGATCGATTCCGTCGGCATTGGGGCCGGTTGTTCGTATGTCCAGCCCCTTTATTACAACGTTCGTGCAATAAAGCGGATGTATGGTCCAGCGTCCTGTGTTGGTGACTTTGATATTCTCGAGCAGCACATTTTTGCAGCGGATAAATTCGATTACGCGGGGACCTGTAGGCGGCCTGGACCCGCCAACCCCACTGCCGGCGACAACGCCTTTGCCGGTAATGGTTATGTCATGTACGTCTATGGCATTGATAAGGGATGCGTGGGACTTCTGCTCCGTACCCGCGAAACGCGAATCGATAACCGGGTAATCCCGGACTTCTTCACTACTGCCCGTAAGCACAGCACCTTCTTCGATGACAAGCGTGGTATTGCTCTTAATAAATATGGCGCCGCTAAGATAGTTTCCCTTCGGAATCCGAACGACACCGCCGCCGATTTCCCCGCATTTATCCAGAGCCTTCTGGATAGCCGCTGAATCTAACGTTTTACCGTCACCCTTGGCGCCGAAGTCGCGGACTGAAAAGACCACTGTCTTCCGGGCCCCTTGAGCGGATGTGGCAAATACCCCCGAAAGAATTGCCGTCGCCAAGATTGCTGTTATCCTGTTTTTGTTCACGTCTGTCTCCTTATTATTACCGGGTCTATTTCTTTTTATGGACTATCCACCTTATTCTACGGTTTCCAGGCATCACATTATTTTCTCGAGATGATACGCCCTTCCTCGGTTATCAGCAGTTCCATATCCTTGCCGTCGACGGAGCATTCGATCTTGAATACCACCGGTCCCCATTCGTATGAGTGAACCTTGTACCAGGGCTTGCACTTGACCAGGTCCCAGTTGTCCTGTCCGGCAACCTCGGCGAACTCCACGGCGTACATTCCGTACTTGCTGCTTTTTTCGTACTTACCGATTCCACCCAGAGGTTTATCCCGCAAAGCTTTCCATTTCCTGGCATAGCCCAGGGTGCCGATCTGTACGCCTTTGACCACCATGGGCTCGTCGCGGTAATACCCCTTCAGCGGCATGATAAAGCGGCTCGGATCGGTTTTGTATATGGCAGGATAAAAGGCCTCGAACAGACTGTCCCTGTCTTTCTTATCGACACTTTCGTTGAATATCTCCCACATCACGATACTGGGACTGTTGCGGACCTGCCTGATATCTACAGTGTACTCCTCCACCGATTTATCCAGGGGCATCTTTGAACCATCCGGATTCTTGTTTTCGTTGGTCCAGTGCTTTCTCGTCCAGCCGGTGGGAACCCATATATACATAATACCGAGCTGGTCTCCGATTTCGGCGAAACGCGGGTCGCTGTATGCACCGGAGGGCTCGTGTTTTCTTAGCGTATTTCCCTCCATCGCCCGGATCATCAGGATCCCCTTTACAATCCACGGCTTTGGGCTGCAGCGGTGCCACGTTGTGGACTTGTCAAACGGCGCCAGGAACTGCATCCACGTGGCGCCGTTTAGGACTTCCTCTTTTCCGTTGATGCGGAATGTGCCGCCTTCTTCGCTGATGGTGCGGATGCCGGTGGTCACGACATAATCATCCTGTGCTTTGCCGGACTCATCGAGGAGCGTTACAGCAACCTTGTACAGGTTCGGATGCTCGTAATCCCAGAGCAGCGGGTTGGGAACCGAAACGCTTTTCGAAATCGTCGCGGTCTTTGCGGCATCGAGTTTGACCGCAACGCGATCTACGACCGAAGCCGTTGCCGATTCGGCGGGGCACCACGGGAACAAGCGGATGACAGCCTCTCCGTCGAATGCCGCCGCACTTTTATTGCTAACCTCCACCGTGACCTTTACTGTGGCGGGATCGCCGAGTTTTTCCGTGTAAACAAATACATCGTCTACATAAACCGCACTTGTCAGATCCAGCGACATCCGTCCGGCGAACCAGCCGTAGTACAGGTCCTTCGATGTGTGGCCGTCGGCGGTGTAGAAGCCGTCGGCAACGTGATCTACTTTTACAGCGATCAGGTTGGCTCCCTTGTTAAGGAAACCGGTCACATCGAGCCGGACAGGCCGGCGATTCAGTTTGGCGACTTTTTTGCCATTGATAAATATCTCACCGCCCGGATCCAGCGCATCGACGTTCAGAAATGCCTGCTTAAATTGTCCGACATCAACCGTCCTGCGGAGATAAATATCCCGTCCCTTGTTTCTTTCACTGCCGACGACGATCGGAAGTTCGCCGTCGGTCGCCCATTTGCCGTCGTCATACGATACCGATTGCCATGAGTCCACGGCGGGCGTTACAGCGAAGTCTTCGTCGATAAAGGTCGATATATCGAAGATGCCGGTGCGAATATCTTCGGCCGGGTCGTACCCGGTTCCCCGGATATCGTCCACCACCAGGCCGGTTCCTCCGCTTATACTGAAGCTTGAGACCTCATGTACGGCGCCGACGGCGCCGGCGTAGATAGTTCTTTTGCCGTTGACATAGAGGCTGAACTGGTTGTATTGCAGGTCAACCTCAACTTTGAGTTCGCCGGCCGTTCCGGGTTTTATTCTCCCGGCATCGGCGCCTGCCGCCGTGACGTTGCCGGCGGCGTCGATGTTTATGGTGAGTATTGAAGTCCTGGAGCCTGCTAATGTGAACTTCGCCGTCTTGCCCGCAACGGGAATCACCTTCCACTGCAGGAAGAATCTCCAGTCCTGCGCATCGAACGTCCTGAGTATGTTGGCATTGTCCCGCGTAATGACCAACTGCTCATCCTCGATGGATGCACCACCAGCTGACCAGCTCGCCAGGCGTTTGGTGTCCGCCGATGTTTCGCCGTTGCGATACGCCAGATGCTTCCATCCGCTGTTTAGGACCTGTCGCCTGCGTACTTCGGGAAGCGGCTGAGGTTTGATTTTTTTCAGTGCCTCCGCGACTTCGGCGTCGGTGACCACCTTCTTATCGAGATTCGGATCCTTGAAGAAGCGGCGCGCCTGTTTTGCGTACTGGCTGAGAAATTCGACCCGCTGGTCCGTATTGAAGACAGATGTGCCGCCTATGAAATCGGTGTCGCCGTCGGCCGAGGCGTTGTTGCTGAAGTACTTCAACTCAAATGTACGTCCCAGGACCTTGCCTTTTTCAGTGACGACAAACGTTACGCCGTAATGGCCTTGGCTTTTTATGTCCGGCCGGAATGCTTCGAGCTCCACGATTGGCCGTCCGGAGGGGATCTTTACGCCGGTGAATTTTTTGGTCGAGGCGACCTTGCCCTGTTCGTTGATGCACTGAATCGTCAGGTCAACGACCCTCCTCTCGCCAAGGGCGATGATCACGGGCGTGATCTTGTCGCCGGGTCCGTAGACCACATCGACGCCCTTGCCGGCCGCATAGTATTTCTGCAGCGTGCTTTTGTAAGCGTAGAAGGCCAGCTTCATGTGATCGTTGAAATCGATCAACGGTTTCATATACGTACCGCTGTTGCCGCCGCCTCGCAGCGTGCACCAGACCATCGAGTCTATGTCGTGGTGTCTGGCCTGTTTCGCCGTGTTGTAGCCCGCCAGCGCCTGCCATGCCTGACTTTCGCGCCACTCATCGGCGGTAAGCTTGCGCCCGATGCTCCCTTCATCATAACTGTACTTGCTGCCGTACTCGGGTGAAATCTGGCCTCTGACGCTCGTGATTTTTGGACTGGTCCCCAGTTGGCGCACCAGTGCCCGCTTAACGACCCCAGTCATTTCGGTGTACACCGGATTTGCCTTCCTTGCCGTCGCGGTACCACTGATCGCCAAGAACAGTATTCCTATTGTGCAAATAACAATAAAGACATAAGTTGTGCGATTCTGCATCTCGATCCTTTCTAATATGATTACATTCGATTTCGTATTGTATCGGAAATTACACGCTTTTGCAACATATACCCTTAAGGGTAGTAAATTCCCGCGAGTAAAATGGTAAGTATTGATTTGAAAAGAAGTTGCCGCGAATAAAACGGGAACTTTCAATTGTGATCAGTATGCATAACTCCAGCCGGGGCGCGTTTTCATTATGCGGATTGGTATTATTTGGCGTCGCTTTCGGCGTGGACTACTACGCTTTCGTCGTCTATCTTTTTGGCGGCTTTTACACCCTCGAATTTCAGGTGCTCTTCGTCGAGGACGGTGATCTTGATAACGCTTTTGCCCTTGAACTCGCCCTTTAGCATGCTCTCTGAAAGCGGGTCCTCGATGTAATGCTCGATCGCTCTTCGCAGCGGCCGGGCCCCGAACTCGGGATTGTAGCCCTTGTCAATGAGGAACTCCTTGGTTGCATCATTGACGTCGAGATGCAGGCCGTGCTCGACGAGCCGCTTGAATACCTTGTTGAGTTCGTATTCGACAATGGTCGTCAAATTATCTCGTGTCAGCGCCTTGAAGACGATCTGTGCGTCAAGGCGGTTCAGGAACTCCGGCCGGAAATGCCGCTCGATTTCCTTGTTGAGCATCTCCTTCATTTTTTCGTAGTTGGCCTCTTCGGTTCGCTTGCCGAAACCGAAGCCGGCCTGGTTCTTGATGAGTTCTGCGCCGATGTTGCTGGTCATAATCAAAATCACGTTCCTGAAGTCGATATGGCGACCGAAGGAATCGGTGAGCCTGCCCTCTTCCATGATCTGCAACAGCATGTTGTGTACGTCGGAGTGGGCCTTTTCGATTTCATCGAGCAGCAATACCGAATAGGGTCTGCGACGAATACGCTCGGTGAGCTGGCCGCCCTCTTCATATCCCACATATCCGGGAGGCGCGCCGACCAGGCGGCTGACGTTGTGCTTTTCCATATACTCGCTCATGTCGATCTGAATCAGGGCATCGACGTTTCCGAACATGAACTCGGCGAGCGCCCGCGCCAGAAGGGTCTTGCCCACACCGCTGGGACCGATGAAGATGAAGCTGCCCATGGGGCGATTCGGGTCTTTGAGTCCGCTTCGACCGCGGCGCACCGCCTTGGCGACGGCATGAATCGCCTCATCCTGCGAGACGACCGTCTTGTGAAGCTCGGCCTCGAGCTCCAGAAGTCGCTGGGCTTCCTGCGTCTCCAGACGTGTCAGGGGAACGCCGGTCATCTTGCTGACAACCTCGGCGATGACCTCCACATCGACCCTGCCGGCGACTTGGCCGGTTTTTTCCTGCCATTCCTGCTGCACACGCGACTTGTCGTCCAGAAGAGTCTGGGCCTCATCGCGCAATGCCGCAGCCTTCTCGTAGTCGGCGCTCTTGACGGCGTTGTCTTTTTCCTTCTGCAGGTCTGCAATCTTCGCCTCGATTTCGACTAAATCCGGCGGCGGCGTCATGTTTTTTAATCGAATACGGGCGCCTGCCTCGTCAATCACGTCAATCGCCTTGTCCGGAAGGCACCGCCCCGAAATATAGCGTGAAGAAAGTTCAACCGCCTGATACAGCGCTTCATCGGTAAACTTAACCTTGTGGTGCTGCTCGTAACGGTCGCGCAGGCCCTTGAGAATATCGACAGTCTCATCCTTCGACGGCGGCTCCACGGGAATCGTCTGGAATCGACGCTCCAGGGCCGCATCCTTCTCGATGTACTTTCGATACTCGTCATAGGTCGTCGCTCCGATACACTGAACCTCGCCGCGCGAAAGCGCAGGCTTTAGCACGTTCGAGGCGTCAATTGCGCCTTCTGCGCCGCCGGCGCCGACGAGCGTGTGGAGTTCATCGACAAACAAAACGACATTGCGTGCCCTGCGGACCTCGTTGATCACCGCTTTGATGCGCTCCTCGAACTGGCCGCGATACTTTGTGCCGGCCACCATCATCGCCAGATCCAGAACGACAAGCCGTCGGTTCTTCAGTATCTCGGGCACTTCATGCTTGACTATCAGTTGAGCAAGCCCTTCCACAATCGCCGTTTTGCCCACACCGGCCTCGCCCAGCAGGACGGGATTGTTCTTGGTTCGCCGGCAAAGTATCTGAATCAGACGCTCGATTTCGTTTATCCTGCCGATGACCGGATCGAGTTCGTCCTTGGCGGCAAGTTCGGTGAGGTCTCTTCCGAAACTGTCCAGGGCGGGCGTCTTGCTCTTCTGTTTTTGACCCGCACCCGGTGTCATCTTCATCCCCATGCTCTGGTAGGCGTTGTCAACACCGGCGCCAAGCAGGTTGAGGACCTCCTGGCGAACATCTTCGAGCTTGAGACCGAGATTCATCAGAACCTGTGCGGCAATTCCCTCTGTCTCACGGAGGAGCCCCAGCAGGATGTGCTCGGTTCCCACATAATTGTGGTTCAACGCCCGGGCCTCTTCGATGGCATACTCGATGACCTTCTTGGCCTTGGGCGTCTGCGGCAGCTTGCCCATGGTTACCATGTCGGGCCCGCTCTTTACGAGCTTTTCTATCTCGAGACGCAACTTCTTGATATCCACATCAAGGTTCTTGAGAACATTGGCGCCGACGCCGCTGCCCTCCTTAACCAGGCCCAGGAGAATGTGCTCAGTCCCGATATATTCGTGATTGAATCGCTGGGCTTCCTGGTTCGCCAGCGCCATAACCTTCCTTGCCCGGTCAGTAAAACGTTCAAACATAATTACCTCTTCCTTTTATTGCTTCCAAGAGTGTCTGCCTCAAAACGTCGGATTCTACCACACTTGCAGGAACTGTCAAACAATTGCGACCCGTTATCGGCCTCTCCGGGCGTCCCGGGACTGTTGGCCATAATTTATATGCCCCGGGTTGGCAATTGTTCGCTCATTGACCACAGTCTTTTTCCCTGCAGCGTCAGAGCAATTTTCCACTTGTACTATCGACATAATCGGCCCCCGACTTTGGCGTGACACGCCAAAAAACACAATCAAAGGCTATTTTCCGTCTTCCAGCATCTTCTTGAGATAGGTGTTTTCTCGACGTGTAGCCTCCAGATCAAACATAATGTATTTGATGCTCACCCGAAGGTAATCCAGCGACTCCTGGAGGTTATGGACGCTTTTCTTGATTTGTTTCTGTGTTTCCTGTGTTTTTTTGGCTAACAGCAGCAGCTTCTTCTGCTGAGAGTTCGGCATGGCCCCGATTTCACTGACCAATTCGTATAGTTTCTTCTCAAAGAATGCCTCGTTCATCGTTTACCCTCTTTCCTTTTCCCCTTGGTGCTCGTTCTTATCTCTATACTGGAACCATCCAAATACACCAGCTTTTAAGAGCAATGACTGTACCAGTTGCCCTTCCCGGCGTCAAAACACCCCCCAAACAGGCCAAAAACGGCCATTCGCCCGCGGATTGAACTCTAAACGCACCTGCACCCGATAATAAACGTTGTATTGATTAAACAACCGCGTTTCGCATTTGCAACACACACCCAACACAAAACCCCACACACAAGAACATAAACACCATCCAAATCTATACTTACGCAGCATGTTGCCCCAAATCAACAGCCAACCCCTAAGACCGCAAAAAACTCAGACAAAACTCTTCCGTCATTGCTCTTGTCACAATATAATGAAATTGATATGTGAACAATTCGCAAAATATAGAGATACTTATGCTGCAACGTGCAACGGCAAAGCCCAAAAGGTTCATAAAGGTCACAGCAGGGAATCTGCGTAATAACCATGTCTACATCACAGGACACCATGATTTTTTCCCAAAAGACTGCTTTGGAACCTCCAATATGAAGTCGGGTGTGGGTAAGCCTCTCATCATTGAACTTGACGGGCTAAACAAAAGCATCCGGACCGATATACCGGTAGACGCCAAAACAGGAAGGCCCCGCCGCCAATTTCGCACCAGATCATGGGTCGCCGAATTCTTCGCGGCGCACCGGATCATACCCGGAGATGTGCTCTCTCTTGAGCGACTGGCGCCAAGAGCTTATCGCCTCGGCCTTGCTGAGCGCACAACTTCCACTTTGCAACAGACTTTTCTTGAGTTTTTTGCTGGAATCGGACTCGTCCGACTGGGTCTTGAAAAAGCGGGCTGGCGATTACTCTATGCAAATGATATCGACCCCCAAAAACAGCAGATGTATTCTGCCCATTTCCGTGATGCCGATGACCACTTCGATTTGGCGGACATACATCGCGTCGATCCCTTCACCATCCCGCGTGCAACGCTCGCAACCGCTTCATTTCCCTGCACCGATTTGTCCTTGGCCGGCGAGAGAAAGGGCCTCAAAGGCCGACAGTCCTCAGCTTTTTTTGGCTTTATTGAAGTTCTTACGGAAATGGGGGATGTCCGCCCGCCTTTGATTCTTATTGAGAATGTTTTGGGGTTCTTAACTTCACGTAATGGCGCAGATTTTCGACAAGCCATGCTCGCGTTAAACAAACTTGGGTACAGCGTAGATTCTTTTATTCTCGACGCAAAGTGGTTTGTGCCACAGAGCCGCCCGAGGCTCTTTGTAGTCGCTTCTTTGTTTGAGAAACCCTGTTCCAAATGCTCACCGGGCCTGCTCTCTCCTTCCCGACTGCGCCCATCCTTACTTTCAAGTTATATCGTAGCCCATCCCGACATTCAGTGGTCCCTGTTTAATCTTCCCGATCCGCCAGAAAAGGCAAATTACTCTCTCGAAGACATCTTAGAAGACTTGCACGAGGCAGCCCCGCAGTGGTGGAGCAAAGAACGTGCTGATTATCTCTATAACCAGATGAGCCCCAGACATCGTGAGGTCGCTGATGCCTGGATAAACCAGAAGAAGTGGTCATATGGAACAGTTTTCAGAAGAGTAAGACGTCAACCCGACGGTCATAAACGATCAATGGCTGAACTGCGATCTGATGGCGTTGCCGGCTGTCTTCGGACTCCGAAAGGCGGCAGTGGTCGACAGATCCTTTTCAAGGC
>QNBS01000049.1 GCA_003644175.1 Planctomycetota bacterium
CGAAGAATCACCGCTCTTTCAAAAACCGACGGCGCCAAACTCTGGCAGGCCCCGCACTACGCCGGCGGCCACTCCGGTTCGCCGGAGGATCTGTTCGTGATCGACGGCCTGGTCTGGTGCGGAAAGATCGCCGGCGGACGAGACTCAGGGCTGGTTACGGGTCGCGATCCGAAAACCGGAGACGTCAAGCGGGAGTTTACCGCCGACATCGATACATACTGGTTCCACCATCGGTGCTATCGGGCAAAGGCGACCGACGAATACATACTCGCTTCCCGCACGGGAATAGAGTTCATTGACATCCGCAAGGAGAAATGGGAGGCCCACCACTGGGTCCGCGGCGCCTGCTCGTATGGCATACTGCCCTGCAACGGATTAATATACGCCCCGCCGAGCCCGTGCGCCTGCTATCTGGACACAAAAGTCCACGGCTTCTCCGCACTGGCCCCCGCCTCACAAAGGACGTTCGGCCACGCTGCTCCCGCCGCCAACCGACTATTCAAAGGACCGGCTTACGCCCACAACAATCTAAAATCTAAAATCTCAAATCGAAAATCCAAAGACTGGCCCACCTACCGACACGATGCAGCCCGCAGCGGAGCGACATCAACCAAAGTCAATACTCCGCTGTCCGAAAAATGGAAGGTGGACCTGCCCGGTGCGTTGACAAGCCCCGTGATCGCAGGCGGCAGGGTCTATATTGCCTCGAAGGACACACACACCCTCTACGCATTGAGTGCCGATCGCGGCAAGAAGGTCTGGACGTTTACCGCCGGGGCCCAAGTGGATTCACCGCCCACGGTCTATCGCGGCAGGGTGATCTTCGGCTCCGCTGACGGTTATGTCTACTGCCTGAGAGCATCCGACGGCGCACTTGTCTGGCGATTCCAGGCCGCGCCGCACAATGTCAAACTCGTATCCTACGGGCGACTCCAGTCGGTCTGGCCCGTCCACGGGTCCGTCCTCATCCACAAAGGCGTCGTTTACTGCGTGGCGGGCCGGTCAACCTTCCTCGACGGAGGCCTCAGGTTCTACCGTCTCGATGCGTTGACCGGACGCGTACTCTCTGAAGGTGTTCTCGACGACCGGCAGAATCCTCAAAAGGACGTAAGAGTGCTGAATATGCCGGTCGCCCTGCCGGACATCCTCTCCTGCGACGGAAACGCCGTTTACATGCGCGAACAGGCCTTCGACCTCGAGGGCAATCGCATACAGACCGTCGATCCGATGACGGAACCGTTTGAGCGGGCTACGCTTCAGTTGGGCGCCGATGCCCACCTGTTCAGTCCGACGGGATTCCTCGACGATGACGCCTGGCATCGCTCCTACTGGCTTTACGGCCGGACATTTTCATCGGGCTGCAACTGGTGGAACCGTGCCGGCCGATATGCCCCCGCCGGCAGAATGCTCGTCTTCGACGACGACCGCGTCTATGGTTTCGGACGCCGGCCGGAACTCTTCGTGTGGTCGCACGTGCTGGAAAATCACCTGTTCTGTTCTGAAAGACAAGCTGATCCCGATGCAATCGCCAGGGTGAAAAAGTGGAGCAATAAGTCAGGCCGTTCCGCTCTTTTCGACCGAAGTTTCACACGACAGGCCGCGGCCCAGGATCGTCTTGCCCCGAAACTGCACTGGTCCGTTACCGATACGCCCCTGCACGCACGGGCAATGGTGCTGGCCGACGACACCTTTTTCGTTGCCGGGCCGCCGGATGTATTGAATGAAGATGACGCCTTCAACAGCCCCAACGATCCAAAGGTAAAGGCCGAAATACTCGCCCAGCAAGCAGCCTACGAGGGAAAAACCCCCGCCGTACTCATGGCGGTGTCGGCGGCGAAAGGCGAAAAGCTGTTCCAACTCGATCTGCCCGCCCCGCCCGTATGGGACGGCATGGCCGCCGCCGACGGCAAACTCTACATGGCAATGTCAAACGGCACGCTCGTGTGCATGGAACCTGACAAATAGCATTTTTGTAACATTTTTATTTTTCCTGTAACATTTGACGGGGCACTGCGTCTGTGTATAATATAGACATGTTCTGTCCGGACAGGGGTGATTCTGCCGTTTTGACAAGGAGAAGAAAAATGAAGGGCCAGGCGACTTTAAGGCGGTTTTTCGGGGTTTTCTGCATTATTTGCCTCTCTGTGGCGGCGATGCCTGTTTTTGCCAGGGCCCAGGCCGACAAGAAGATCGACCAGGGGCGGTTGAAGATTGTCGGCAAGGGCATTGAGCACCTCGTACTGGTGGGCAAAGACCGCAAAAGGCACGAGTTCGGTACGCCCGGTGATATCCTGTCATTGCCGCCGGGGAGGTATTACACCGAACAGGTCAGGCTCAAAGGCCGATTCAGTTGTAATACGTACTCGCGTACAAGCACTAACAGTTTCAAGATCGATCCGAACAGCACCACGGAATTGAAGATAGGCGCGCCGCTGACTCAGACGATTACGGTCGCCAGAAAGGGCAGGATTCTGCAGCTTGGCTACGGATTGTGTGGTATCGGAGGAGAAAAATACACCAGCGACAGCAGAAGCAAGCCGCCGAAATTTGCAGTCTACAAAGGCGATAAGAAAATAGGCGGCGGCAAGTTCGAGTTTGGGTGAGGCGGCACATGTTCGTACTCGTGGCGAGTACCACCGCATGTCTATGGCGACCTGAAATTCGTGGCATCAAACGATCTCGGAAACCTCGGCTCAAAGGAAAGTGCCCCGGTTACTTACACATGGCGTTTCATAGACAACCTCTCAGGCCTTGCCGTCTGGGTGATTTTGCTTATCGTTTTCATCCTGTTCAGAGAGAATTGGACGCCCAAAGCCTTCCTGATTCTTCTCCCCATGTTCGTGGTCAACATTCTGTGGATTGGAGTCAAGAAAGCTACCGGTATGCCCTCGAGCGCAGCCGGGATGTTCGATGTTATGTTCAATTCATTTACGATAGGCATGGCGACTGTGTGGCTTGTTTCTCACAAGTTCGCAGGCCTGAATCGCTTCGTTATCTTTCTGCTGAGCCTGATTGTAATGGTGCTCGTCTATGCATTGGGGATTTTCTCCTTCAGTGGGTTGGAATTCACAAGCGAAGCGATAGTGGTAACAATCTTTTTCTGCATTGTGACCGCAGCGACGTTTCTTGCCTTTGCTTTAACGGGTTGGCGCTGCCGAAGGCGTTACACCGCCTTGCGATTCATGTTGTGGCTTGCTCTATGGTGCCCTGTGCTCTGCCTGACCGCCATGCTTGCCTATGCACTGACCGTATTTATCATCATGATCGTGATCATGGGCCGGAGCTTTCCAATGGAAGCGATTATTCAGATTCCGCTTGTCGGATTGCTTATCGGCGGGATACTGTATCTGCTCTTGCTGCCGTACATGATCCTGGTGCTAAACAGCGACCTGTTCCGCAGGCGGTTCTATGGCTGCTTCAGACTCAAAGGCATGTCCGCCCCTGCCGTCGCCGAAACGGAAGACTTTTCAGGCGAACGGGCAACTGACCTAATCTGATTCGGCGGCTTCGTTTTCCTGAGGTTGGTCGGGCTCTTGCGGTGAGTCGAATATTGTGCCGACGCCGAGGGCGCCGGGTGCGCATTTTGTGCATTCCAGACAGCGCAGGCAGCGGGGGTCGTTCGGGTCCATATTGGGTGTCCCGCCGTACACGCATAGAGTGTGGCAGCGTTTGCATTCGTTGCACTTGTAATCTTCCAGTCGCATTGACAGGACGCTCACTTTGTTGAGCAGGCCGAATATCGCCCCCAACGGGCAGAGCACCCGGCACCACGGGCGAATCGTCAAAAACATCGCCGCCACAAACACAACCACAATGGTTATCTTTATGGCGTTGGGCCAGACGATTCTCTCTCCGCCGACCGCCTGGGTAATTACATCGGGTACGGCCTTTTCAAGCGCCCCGGCCGGACAGATGCTGCATACAAACAGCGGATGCGATTCACCGAATAAGTACGGCACAAGCAAAACCGTCCCAACCAGAATCACATAGCGAAAATGCCCCGTCCATTGCGGCAGGTGGAACTTCTTTATCGGCGCTTTGACGGCGAGATCCTGCAACAGCCCGAACGGACATACCCACCCGCAGATCAATGAGCCTAACAGCCCGCCGACGAGCAGCAGCGTCCCTATCGCCAGGAATGGAAATACGTGTATCGCGCTAAACTGGGCGATGATGCCGATGGGGCAGGCGAATGTCGCAAGCGGACATGCATAGCAGTGAAAAACGGGCCCGCATATATTGTGCAGACGCAGACCCAATGGATCGAGCCAGGCCAGAAGAAAGCCGACCTGCACCCAGAGACGGTGGGGCAGAAGCTTTGCGATGAATCGGTTCAGCATTGATTTTTCGACCATGGACGCCACAGTCCCCCGCTTAGCTTCCTCATGTAGCACAGTCTTCGGGTGGTTCGCCGGTGTAAGTGTGCTTGATCTTGCCCGAGGCTTTGTCCAGTTTCACTCCGCCGATGGAGGCTTCCTTGATAAGGGCAGGTTCCCTCATCGCCACCGCCGGGCCGTCCCCCTTCTCGTCGGCGACAT
This sequence comes from Planctomycetota bacterium, assembly GCA_003644175.1. GTDB lineage: Bacteria > Planctomycetota > Phycisphaerae > Sedimentisphaerales > Anaerohalosphaeraceae > B28-G16. The sequence continues at coordinate 4,539 of QNBS01000049.1, forward strand.
CCGTGACGTGAAAACCAAGCCCATAGACGCACAGGACAACGCCCAGAAAGATGAAAACGACCGACGCGGTAATCTTTTTGGCTTTGCTGCTCATAATAGCGATTATACAATAAAAACCGAATGCGGGCAAATTTTTTCCTTGTTTTATTTGCCGCACGTGCGACAATTACCATTGTCATTAACAAATATCTTTAATGAAAGGGTAGACAAATGAAGACAAAGCAAATCCCGGCCCTGACGGCCCTCGTGCTTGTTGCCTGTAGCCTGGCCATGTTAGGCGGCTGCAAGAAGGAGGAGCCGGCCACTGTGAGCGTAAATGTCGAGACGCCGAAGGTTGAGTTCGTCAACGCCAAATGCCCCATAATGGGCAACCCGATTAATCCGGCGAAGGTGCCCGCAAACCTCGTCAGGGACTTCGCGGGCCAAAAGGTCGCCTTCTGCTGCGCCGCCTGTCCCCCAAAGTGGGATAAGTTGTCGGACGCCGAAAAGACAGCAAAACTGGCCGCGGCACAGTAAGGGATGAATCAAAAAAAATGGCGGAGGTGAATGGGAATCGAACCCACCCTGGACCTTATCGACCCAACGACGGCTTTGAAGACCGCGGGCGACACCAGTCGCCGGTCACCTCCGCATAGTTATTGCGGCTTATTGGTCTTGTAGAACATCATAACAGGCGCCCCGCCGAATGCAATACCCATCCACGCCGCTTCGTCGATTTCCTCCTCGGTGAAACCCTTTTCTCTCGCCTTTTGAACATGCACTTTCAGGCACGGGGCGCATTTTGCATGAACCGAAAGGGCAATCGACATCGCCTGCTTGGTATAGGCGTCAAGCCCCCCCGGCCGGTTCACCCTGCCCATAAAGTCCATAAACCGCTGCTGCATCTCCTGCGCACCCTCGCTCTCGCCGCTCGCAGGGCCTGTTGCAGCCCCTTGCTCTGGAGCGACCGGACCATCGCCGGCGCCGACACAACAAGGGGTCGTTTGCGAGTCAAGAGCAGTCGCGATGGGTTGCGGTTTTGCCTCGACAGTCTTTTTAGGCCTGGTTTCACGCGGCTTGGGCAATTGACGCTTACCCGTTGTTATAACATGGACTTTACCCTCGCCCTTGGCCGTCACCTTCCCGATCACCGTCGCAGCCAGGACTCCCGCCTCGTGCAGCGCCTGAAGGAACTTATCCGCATCGGGCGCGTCAATCGCAATCAAAAGTCCCCCCGATGTCTGCGCGTCAAAGCACATATCCAGCATCTCCGGGCCGATGCCGTCACCTGCGACTACACGCCCGCCGCACGATTCCTTATTGCGTTCGATCGCGCCCGGAAGTATCCCGTCCGCCACATACTGCAGCAAATGCGGAAATACCGGTATGTCGTCCCAGACAACTTCGGCATCCACCCCGCTGGAAAGCGACATCTCCGCCAGGTGCCCCATCAGGCTGAAACCCGTAACATCCGTACACGCATGCGCGCCGAATTTGACCATCAACGCAGAAGCCTCCTTGTTAAGCGCAGTCATGGATTTGGCGGTCGCCTCGGTGCTCTCAGGATATGCTCTTCCGATCTGCGAGGCGAACGCCGTAATTCCCGTCCCCAACGGCTTGGTCAATATCAGCACATCGCCCGGCTGCGCATTTGCGTTGGCCGTCACCTGCTTGATGTCCATAATACCCGTCACCGCAAAACCGGCCTTGATCTCCGAATCATTAATGCTGTGCCCGCCGATAATGGCGACGCCGGCTTCTTTCATCTTGTCGATGCCGCCGCGAAGAATATCCGTCATAGCCTCATCCGGCGCCTTGCGAACCGGAAAGCCCAAAACCGATAGCGCCGTCAGCGGCACGCCCCCCATCGCATAAATATCGCTCACCGAATTAGCCGCCGCCACCTGCCCGAACGTGTAAGGATCGTCCACCGAAGGCGTAAAAACATCCACCGTCTGCACAAGCGCCTTGCCGTCGCCGATATCGAATATCCCCGCATCGTCGCCGGCCGGAACGCCCACAAGCACACGCGGATCGTCGATCACCGGCAGCCCCTTCAGCACGCTTTTCAAAAACGCCTGGTCGATCTTAGATGCACAACCGGCCTTCTCGATCAAATGCGTAAGCTTAACCTCGCCCGTCGGCGACTCCATCCGCTCCCCGGCGCACAGGCAAATATCCTTCTCCTTAAAAAGATCGCAAGGACAAGGCTTCTTCGGATCGCAAATGCAATGCCCCAACTTAATAGACCGCTTCATAATACGTTTACGCTTTTCAAGATTCTGTCGAGTAGACATAACATGGTTCCTTACATATAAAATTTTACCACGAAGGACGCGAAGTTCGCGAAGTTAAAGTAAAAAACCAAATATATCTTCGTGGTGAAAAGTATTATTCGTTATCGTAATACAATACTGCTGATTTTAACCGGAAACTGTCGGATGTAAAGGGCTAATTGATGCAGAAAGGTTTACGAACCGACTCAACGGGAAAATTAGAATGTAAGGTCATCTGCGAAGCACTTCATGATGTGATTTGTAAAATCAATAAATTCATCCAGATGATTGTCGATCACATCAAGCATCAGTTTAATATCCAGGTCCTGGTATTCATGCACTAAAACATTGCGAAATCCAACCATTTTTTCCAGCCCGTCGGAAAGCTGGTAAGGAATAATTTTATTATCGGCGAGCAAACGAAAACTTTCCCTGCTTGCTTTGGGAAGTCCCAGCTTCTTCTTCTTTATGGTATAGTTGGCAAGGTCAATAACCTGTTCGCAGGCCCGTTGCAGATTGATTGCGATAGCATCCTGTTTCAAATAATTTTCCTCAAACCGAACTTCCCCGGGCATGGAATAATACAAACGAATTTGCCTGACACAGCGTTCGATACTTTCTTTTTTATTCAAAACGATATCATTCATACCTTATAAATCCTTCCATCGGCCAGAATGCCTTCCAAAATTCCCCGACGTTCTTCGTTAAGTTTTTGATAATATGAAAACGTCAGCATCTCAAACTCATCGGCCGCATATTCGTCCGACTGACAGATACGGCGATCATCCATGACAACTTCCTTTTGGAGAACCGTGGGAACCTGGCGCAAATTGATTAAATCCACGCCCTTTCCAAGCAGTCTTTCCAGTTCAAAACGCAAATCACTCATCAGTAAAGAGCCGGCTTTGGGTGATTTCTCATGTGGCAAAAGCACGGCAATGTCTACATCACTGTCTGTCCATGCCTCATCCGTACCGTAACTGCCGAATAAATAAACCGCCTGAACGTCAGGATAGTATTTTAATACCGCAGTGATTATCTTATCTGTTTCATTCATATCATCATCTCGATAATCTTTACCATGTCATTGCTACCTACAGCAGAGTTGACCAATCAACTTCTTCGCCTTTCTTTTCTATTACACCTATTCTGGCACTACAGCCAAAAACTTTCTTAAAGTCAGACTTTAAATCCCCTGCGATGGGATCGATTAGTGTTATCGGCGGTAATCCACTGTGTTTTCTCGAAAAGAAGGGGGTAGCCAAAGTTATCCTTTTGCTCACGAGGAACCATTATCCAATTTATTGAACCGTGCATCTTCAGAATCTTTACGCCGGAGCCGTCCCCCAGCCATTCAATTCTCTGCTGCAAATAATCAAGCCATTCCAAGGCATCCTTCAGATCATCCTCTCGGAACTTGCCACCGAGGTGGTTCGTTAAATCCGTGGCCAGAGGCATCCCAGCCATCTTTGAAAAACCAGCACCAAGAATAAAAACTCGCTTTGAACTCATATAGGCTTTTTTTGAAATCAAGTTTCTATTGCATCTTTCCATTACTTAATAGCTTTCTATCACAAAACCACCATAACCGTGTTACTTCCCGGCCCTTCACCGGCTTTATTTATCGCCATAATGCGATATTTGAGTTCTGTTTTTCCAGATGGCCAACTAATGTAGCTTTGGTCGCTGTCACAAAGTAAACCGCCTTAGCGGAAAAGTCAAATCACTTTTTCGGCTCCTTGGCAGTGGGGCTGACATGACACCTTTCCCGAGGCTCGGCATAATTCTAACCCCCGATGCAATCGGCTCTTCTCACGCTCCGCCGCCGTTTAATTGTCTCGCCGCCAGTATCGCCGCCCCCAGCGCGCCGGTCATTTGCGGATTCGCGCAGACCCTCACTTTTTTTCCCAACGATTCGGCCAGCGCCGTCTCCATCCCCGGCACCATCGCCACGCCGCCCGTAAATACGATCGGCGCCTCGGCGCCGGCCCCCATCATCGACGTCATTCGTTTGGCGATCGATTCCTGGACGCCGGCCACTATATCCTCCTGCGACGCGCCCGAAGCCAATAAACCCACAATTTCAGTCTCGGCAAACACAACGCACATACTGCTGATCGCCGCCGGGTCCGTGCTCTTGTGCGCCAGTCGCCCCAGGTCGCTCAGTTGCACCCCGAAACGCTCGGCCACGATCTCCAGGAATCGCCCCGTCCCCGCCGCGCAACGGTCGTTCATCGCAAAATCGCGAACCCTGCCGCTATCGTCCAGACGCAGCAGTTTACTGTCCTGCCCGCCGATATCGATAACCGTCCGCGCATCCGGTTCGAGCCGGCGAACCCCCGCCGCATGACAACTGATCTCCGTTATCGTCGTATCCGCAGCCGAGATAATGCCCCGACCGTAGCCCGTCGCCACCGTCCTTGCGATCTGTCCGGCGCCGATGCCCTGCTCGGCCAGCAACTTGCCGTAAAGATCGGCGGCGAGTGAGTCCTGCTCGACCCCCTGATCGATCACGCCCGACGCGACGATCTCATTGTCCTCGGTATTCAGCAGGACGATCTTGATCGCCCTGGAACCTGCATCAATGCCCGCACAAATCATGTCTTTCTCCGTTGCAGTACAGTTTCCACAAGCGCCTCCATACGCATCCCAAGCGACGCGGCAATCGAATCGCTCACCGGCGACACCTCAATCTCAAGGGCGCTCATCCCTAACGTCTCCTGAACGTAATCTGCGATTATCCTGCCCTCCAACGTACAGTGACTGGCGCCGGGGATACGCGACACGATAACCGCTTCGGCGCCGAATCTCACAATGTCGGCGCCGATACGTTCGGCCCGATCCTGCGCCGAGCCAACCATAGGATCCGCCAGCGCCGCCCGGGCAAGCGCCTCCATCGGCTCGACATCCTCGGCAATTGCATCCAGCGCGTGGCTGAACAGATACTCCGTGCCGCAGATTCGTCCGCCGCAGTCCTCCAACAGATTCATCACCTGCAAATCGGCAACCGGATTGACCCAGAATATCCTCGCCGCTCCCGAATCGCCGACGCCTTTACCCAGCTCTATCCGCCCCTTAACTTCATCGAGCAAAAGCCCTAATATCTCGATTGTCTCATCCCTGTCGCTGCAAAAATGTATCGCAAACATCTCAGCAACCAGCATTTCAAGAGCCCCCATCGGACAACGCTTTGCCGTAAACACCAGTTCTCTAAGCTCTCGCAGGTGTCGCCGAACAACATTCGCCTGCCGAATCCCCGCCGCTAATTTCTCATCGTCAAGTTCCTCACCCGACACCTCCGCTAATGCACGCCTTACCATTTGCAATTGCGTCTTCACAAAATCCACCTGAGGCCGCGGCCCGACAAAACCGCCCCCCAGCACAACAGACCCCTCGCCGCTTTCCACCGGCCGTCTGTGCGGCGCCTCCCACCACAAAATCTTGTGCCCCAGACCTTCCAGCCGCTGCGCGATCGCACTGAAGTCGTCGCAAGTCGCCCCCACACTGCACGTCAAAAGATCGGGAATCGGAAAATGATTACCCGTAACAAAAGCGCCCAGCATCGCCCGCACCGGACAAAACGATTCATCTATCCCAAGTCCGTCGGCGACATCGAGCAAACCCGCGCTCAACTCCATCACACAGGGAATCCACCACGC
>QNBS01000050.1 GCA_003644175.1 Planctomycetota bacterium
AAATCCTTACTTTTTCCTGTGCCGTGTACTTTTTACGCTTGTTCGCCATGTCCATTTCCTTTCGTTTGATCAACATACTAACTCAAATCAAGGAAATGTCCAATTCCAAGAGAAGCATTACAGAAGGACATAGTTGACGGATTTGCCGAGAATGCGCTGGAAGAAATTGATCCCGAGAATGCTTGTCAAAATCATAGCTGTCATTGAGATTGGAGTTTGCCGAACATTGTTGTTGCCGCCATGTTGAAGTCGGTATATAATTGAGCATCAAGAAATATTAACTGACTGCAAAAAAGATGGCCTGTGTCTCCAAAAGGTGGTTTATAAATCCTGGGCGGGTGCGGGTATTCCTCGCATTTTTATACCTGTTCGTAACCTTTGGTATTCCACTAAGCCATACATGTCAGCCTGCTGATAATGAAGTGTATAATCACCATTCAGAAGGCACAAGGCACCTGTTGCACAGCGATAGTTGCGTCGAAGTGCATCACACAGCCACCCTTAATCAAAACAGCCTTTCTGAAAAGGCTGATTCCCACGACATGTATTGCCCAGCGTGTCTGTTCTCGCTGACTTCCAAAGCCTTTAAGCTTTGCTCGAACAATTCTTTGTGCTCAACGCAGACTATTGTAAGAACTCAAGTCTTGCCGCAGTTGAGTTTTATCAAACAATTCGAGTGGTTCTGTTCAGCTCCACTACGAGCACCCCCGAGTATCGCCTCCTAACATAGTGGTAGAGTATAGATTCTCTGCTGCGCCTACAGTGCATCTTTTCGAAAAGCTTATAGATATATTTTTAGGCTGATCTTGCCTGGATTTGTTTCATAGTTCAAGAGAATTGAATTGAAGGAGGCGTAAAATGCCAAGAATACCGATCACACTGACGCTATTGCTCTTGGTGCTGTTTTCCAGCACCACAATAGCTCAGGAAAAAGACGGCGATATAGCACGGTTAAATACAAAGGTTTTACAACTTCAGCAGCAGATCATTGAGATGCAAGAGAAGCATGACTCTGAGATTAAAGCTCTAAAACAGCAGGTAGGCAAACTCGTCGGCCGGACTGATAAGCCACAGGCCAAAGATGAACTTGCAGCCCTGCGAGATTTAGCAAAGGCTAAAGCGACAGAAGAAATAACTGCCGAAAAAGAGCTTGAAGAAACAACTTTCAAGTCCCGCGGGCTTGGTCTGCAGGCTTTGAATCCTGAAATCAGTGTCACCGGAGATTTTCTCTTTTCAACAAGACAGGATACCACCAGTGAAGAGAGTAGCGATTTCAATTATCGCAACCTGGGTCTGCACCTTGAATCATGGCTGGATCCATATACACATTTCAAAGGAGCTATTGAATTTAATGAGAATGAAGCCGAGCTCGGTGAGGCTTATGTTACACTTTTCAACTTTTCAGATGACCTGAATTTAACCCTTGGTAAATTCCGTCAGCAATTCGGTGTAGTAAACCGCTGGCATAAGCATGGTCTTGACCAGGTTGATTTCCCGCTGGCTCTTCGCCAAATTTTTGGTAATGGAGGACTAAACCAAAGCGGTGTGTCATTAGACTGGCTTATGCCGCCCGCCGGTGATGCATCACAGCAATTGACTTTCCAGGTAACGGATGGTTCAAACGATCGCTTATTTGGCGGCAACACGTCTAACAGGCCCAGTTTGCTTGCGCATTATAAAAACTACCGGGATCTATCGAAAGATACATATCTCGAATACGGCCTTACCGGCCTTGTCGGCTGGAATGACCAATGGGAAGTTGGAAGTTCTACTACCACGCAAGATAGTCGGAAAATGACTACTGTACTTGGTGCGGATTTGACTGTTCTCTGGGAGCCGACGGAAAAAATGCGTTATCGCAATGTAGAATGGCGAAGCGAGGCCTATTGGCTCAACAAGGATATCCTGGCGCCGGATGGTTCAGGCGAAGACACCATCAATGCCTGGGGACTGTACAGTTATCTGCAGACTAAGGTTTCACGTACAATTGATGTCGGTATTAGAGGCGACTATTTTGTTCCTGACACCAAGGGCTATGCGGAGAATCCCAACTGGACATCGCTGTCGCCATTGGCGGTAACCGGAGATAATCCCTATCTCTGGCAGGTAAGTCCATATGTTACCTGGCAACAAAGCCCGTTTGTCAAGTTTCGCATTGAGTATGATCATTCTGACGGCAGGGGTATAGATAATCCGGAAGACGTTGTCTGGTTCCAGTGCATTTTCTCCGCCGGTCCACACAAACATGAACGTTACTGATAGAAAGGAGCGATATAATTATGAAAAATATACTGTTAATAATTGGATCAATTTTTGTCTCCTTGGCAACAAGTGTCTGCGCCGAAACACGTTTGAATGTTGTAACAACCCTGCCCGATTATGCTTTTTTTGCCAGGGAAATTGGTGGAGATAGAGTTTCTGTTAAAGCGATTGTCCGTGGCGATCAGGATGCACACTTTATCCGCCCAAAGCCTTCATTTGCTACTGCGTTGAGAAAAGCCGAGGTTTTTGTTGCTACAGGTTTGGATCTGGAACTTTGGGTTCAAACAGTAATAGATAGTTCCGGCAACGGCAATATTCGCAGTGGGCAACCTGGTTACGTCTCTGCGTCTACCGGCATGAATTTACTGGAAAGACCCAAGACGATGTCAAGAGTTGAAGGTGGTGTCCATGTTTACGGCAATCCACATGTCACTTGCAGTCCTATCCAGATGAAAGTGGCGGCTCGCAATATAGCTATCGGTTTGATCAAGAACGATCCGGAGGGCAAGGAAGTTTATCTTCAAAACCTCAAGGAATTACATAACAGAATCGATGAAAGTTTGTTCGGCAAAAAGCTGGTGGAATTGTTAGGTGGTGAAACCCTGTGCAGCCTTGCCGAAAAGGATAAGCTTATACCTTTCCTGCAAGAACAACAATTTGAAGGCAAAGCCTTAATCGAATATCTGGGCGGATGGATGGGGAAAATGCTTCCGTTAAGAGGTACGCCAATTGTCACTTATCACAAAAACTGGATTTATTTTGTTAAGCTCTTTGGACTGGAAGAAACCGGAACTGTCGAACCCAAGCCCGGAATACCGCCTTCACCTAAACATGTTACCGGTTTAATTAATCTGATGAAAGAAAGAGACATCAGGATCATTTTAGCAGCTAATTATTTTGATGAACAGAAGATAAAAACAGTTGCATCCAGAACAAATGCCGAAGCCGTGATTGTTCCGATATACGTAGGCGGTGCAGATGGAACAGAAGGCTATTTCAAGCTTGTCGATTACTGGGTTGATGGCCTCTTGAAGGCTGCAGACAAAAAGGGCATATTGAACAAATAGTGATAAAGGAAGCATGGTATGACTTCTGAAATAGTTGGTTTTTTTTCAGTCCAGATTGCTTTGATAGCTGTGGTGTTAATTTTGCACACTTATATAGGCTTGCACATCATCAGGCGTACATTGATATTCTCAGACCTGGTGCTCGATCAACTTGCAGCTTTTGGTGCTATGGCTGGGATAGCCTTAGGGATAGAATACGGCACTTTCGGCTCGTATCTGTCCTCCATGTTTGCCGTGCTTTTTGGAGCATTATTGCTTGCCTTGTTAAAACCAAAAAGTCGAGCGATACCTCGTGAAGCTGTCATCGGAATTATGTACGCAATGGCATTGGCAGCTTCACTGCTATTAGGTGACAAACTTTCCGGCGGCGGAGCTTATGTGACCAAGACCCTTGCCGGCTCTATGCTCTGGGTTACATGGCCCCTGGTTAGTATAACGGCTGTGGTGTATATTTTGCTTTTGGTGTTTCACTTTATCTTCCATCGAAAGTTTATTGATCTGGCAGAAAAGCCTGACACGGTAAAAAATGTGAAATTCTGGGATTTTCTGCTGTTTGTGACCCAAGGTATTATTACGGTTTTAATCGTTCCCATAGCAGGGGTACTTCTGGCTTATGCGTTCTTGATGATTCCCGCAGCCATAGCGGCTATGTTTACTAAAAGGTGGGCCGGGGCGGTATTTTTGGGTTGGAGTATTGGTTTTGTGGCTTGCCTGGTTGGCTTATATTCATCGTACTATTTCAATCTGCCATATGGCCCCAGTCTGGTTCTGTCTCTGGGTATCTTCTTTATTGCGGGGATAATTATTCGATGCCTGCTTTCCAGCAACAGGTTAGTTTCGATGGAAGGAGCCCAATAATGCTGCCAATAATCCAAATTCTTGGCCTGCCCTTTTTAGCCTGTATTTTGATGAGTTCTATTCTTGGGTTCTTAGGGACACACGTGCTTAAAAGGGAAGTGATTTTTGTTGATATTGCTCTGGCGCAAATTGCAGCGGTAGGTTCAATCGCAGCACATATGGTATTTGAAGCACATGGTGATTCGCCTACGGCATATCTATGTTCCTTTGGATGTGTTTTGTTAGCAGCCGGGTTTTATGCTTTTGTACGCAGCAGGGTTTTTCAGATATCACTTGAGGCAGTTATTGGTATTTCTTATGCGATTGCGGCGGCTGCAGTTCTTTTCCTGGTTGGGATCGCACCAGGAGGCCATATGCACATCCAGAACATTCTTTCCGGCAGTATCCTTTGGATAAACGTCCGGCAGATAATTATATGTTTTATAGTTTTTGCAGCGGCAGGATCTTGTTTTTATCTTATCCGGCGGCCAATAACCGAAATATCAAATTGTTATAACAATGGGACAATCAAAAGTCTTAGGGTCGTCTTCTGGGATTTCATTTTCTACATGTTGCTCGGTATCGTGATTACTTTATCAGTCCAGATCGGAGGGGTAGTCGTTGTATTTGCATACCTGATAATACCTGCTACTATCTCAACTGTTTTCTCTGCAAGATCAAGGCTACAACTTACCATAGTTTGGATGTCGGCGATAATTGCATCATTGGGTGGGTTGCTATTCGCTTATCGCTTTGATTTTTCAATTGGACCGGCTATCGCAATGTTTCTTGGATGTGAGTTGATAATAGCTTCCCTAATTGCCCGATTCTGTCAAGGTACCTTGCAATTGGAAGGAAGATAAAGTGGTGAATATACAAGAAAGGAGGACTATTGAAAATCACATTAATGACGAGATTGCTTGCCTTGATTTGCAGATTGTGTCCGTTTTGCATAGCAGCAAGACGATGGCCTGACTCGGCTTACGCAAGAAAATTAAAGGAAATCGAAAAGCACTGTTATTTTTGCATAGCTTATTCAAAGCTAAAAACAGATAATTCAAATATATCTAAGCCCGGGTTGCCCAAGTGAATAAAGACTCCCGATTTTAGAATTAAGAATTGCAGTTGCAAAAAAGCAGGAATACGGAGATTATCCGGATGGTTTTAATCTATATCGTTACAATCTTTGCGGTTGTTGCTTCTCTGATTGCTGATCGCAGCAAAACAGCCAAATCGTTTCAAGTGGCCGGCAGGAAGATGCTCAAAATCGCCCCGGCCTTTTTTGCGATGACTATTCTTGTGTCCATCGTCCTGTATCTTGTGCCGGACGAAGCCATTTCGCGCTATCTGGGGCATGAAAATAAAGTTCTGGGCCTCTTGATCGCCTGTGCTATAGGCTCGATTACCCTGATGCCGGGCTTTATCGCATTTCCCCTGTGCGGAATGCTCCTGGAAAAAGGTGTGCCGTATATGATCCTGTCCGGTTTTTCGACGACGCTTATGTTGGTCGGCGTATTGACCTTTCCGGTGGAAAGAGCCTATCTGGGCGCCAAAGTCGCCGCACTGCGAAATCTGATCTATCTGGCGATCGCTGTTGTTGTAACTATCATTACAGGCTTGTGTTTCGGGGAGTTATTCGGATGAACAGGCGGTCATGGATAAAACTTGCTGTGTTGGTTGGCTACCTTGCATTTATTGCGACGTCTGCGGCGACCGGTTTTTCACCGGGAAAACAGATCGGCTCTAATTTCATCTATTTCTGGGCCGACCTGATCAAGGTTCTTCCGTTTGCGTTTGTGCTGATCGGCCTGTTTGAAGTGTGGGTTGATCGCCAAACAGTTGAAAGACATCTCGGCGCCGAATCCGGAGCCGGAGGATATCTCTGGGCGATTGTGCTTTCAGGCATTACGGTCGGCGGTGTGTTCGTGGCGTTCCCGGTGGCGCATTCGCTGCACAAAAAGGGAGCGGCTCTGGGAGTAATCTTCACTTATATCGGCGCCTCAGCGGTCTGCCGAATCCCTATGAATCTGTTTGAATTGTCGTTTATGGGCCCGAAATTCACTGCTATAAGATTGGCGGTGTCCCTGCCGCTGGTAATTTTGTCCTCGGCAATGTTAGGGCGATATCTGGAAAAGCAGAATTACCAGATCCAGGGTGGATAAGTCCTTTTGCATGGAGTTTCAATGGAAAACATTACAAAGATTGAAAGGAAAGTCAAATGAGTCGCATTACAGCACTGAGTGTGGTGGTGGCGTTTTCAACATGCTTCTGCTCGAAAATCTGTCCTGCCGAAGATACAGGCCTGGAATTCGAGTTCGGTGCAACCTCGATCTATCAGCACAACACGCGAGGGGGCCTGAGCACGCATCGCAGGGCGGGACGGTTTTCCGGCAGTTACGATCTTCAGCTAAAAGCCGACATGCAGCGGCTGCTCGGATGGGACAAAAGCAGTCTGCATGTACATGCCGAGGGCTGGTGGTCGAAATCCGCCGGCATTGACGGCCCATCGGTGGGAAGCGTCTTCGGTGTAAACGGCGACGCCATGGCGCGCAATTCGATGGTCGTCACCGAACTGTGGTACCAGCGGTCATTATTCGACGACAGTATCCTGGTTCGTTTCGGCAAGATGGATCTGACCGGAGGCTCGATCCATGCCGGTATCCCTGTGGCGTTCGACGGGAATTGTTATGCCAATGACGAGACATCGCAGTTTCTTAACAGCGCACTGGTCAATAACCCGACAATTCCGTTTCCGGATTATGCCCTGGGCATCTCGGCTCTGTATACTCCGGTCGATAACTTGTATGTCTCCACAGGTATTGTCGATGCACAGAACGACGCCAGAGAAACGGGTTTCGCCACGACGTTTCACGGTGAGGATTACTTTTTCTATATTGTCGAGGCCGGAGTCATGTCGCAATTGGACTCATCCAAAGGCCCGCTTCCGGGTGCATATCGGATCGGTGTATGGAATGACCCGCAGCCCAAAGGTCATTCCGATGCGGCACGGACCTGGCGAGACGATACGGGGCTGTATCTGAGTTGTGATCAGAGGTTCACAAAAGAGAACAACGATCCTGAGGACAATCAGGGCCTCGGAGCGTTTTTTCGGTATGGCTACGCTGAGAGTAAACGAAACGATGTCAACAACTTCTGGAGCTTTGGTCTGCAATACCAGGGTCTGTTGGAAGGGAGAGACGACGATGTTCTGGGTATTGGATTCGCGCAAGGATTCTTCAGCGACAGGGCTGCGGTAACATATCCACAGGATTATGAAAGCGTGCTGGAAGTGTACTACAACGCGCACATCAATGAGTCTCTGAGTTTGTCTCCCGGCCTGCAGTATATCGCCAATCCGGGCGGTGTGTCCGGTGTGAGCGATGCAGTTGTCCTGGGACTGCGAGCACAGATAACGTTTTGAACGTTTAAATGGGAAATGTCAGTGTAAGCGGTCTGTGTGGGCATAAATCTCCGGTCCAAATCCTGTTTTTCGCGGTCCAATCGGCCGTATCACCATATTTGTCGGGATAATGGACGATTTACTTAATTCTCTTTAGCAAAGATATTTTTCACAATTAATTTGACTTGGTAGCACGAATCGGGTAAATTTATGCGCAGGCAGGCTTTCCAGGCCTTTTGAAAAGGACTCTAAAGATGCATATGGTAAATGAATTGCTCTCACCCGGCGTTGCGGTCGGGACCATCGCTATTGCCGCCGGCGCCGTCGGCTTTATCTGCCACAGGGCAAAGTCACTGATCAACTCCGACCGGTTCGCCCTGATGGGCATCATGGGCGCATTCGTATTCGCCGCCCAGATGGTGCAATTCTCGCTGCCCTTTTTGCCGGGCGCGAGCGGGCACATGGTCGGGGCGGTGCTGTTGGCAATAATGTTAGGCCCGATTCCGGCGTCGATAGTGCTCTCATCGGTCATAATCGTTCAATGCCTCATCTTCCAGGACGGTGGACTGCTGGCTTTGGGATGCAACATTATCAACATGGCGATCGTGCCGTGTTTTTTAGGCTGCTATGTTTATAACATCGGCGCGGGCTTGTCTCTTCTTGCCGTCGATAAACCTGATGGTCTGGAGTGGAGCTACGCCCAAAGACCCGATCAGCCGACGTTCGAGGCGATCATATCAAACGACAGCGTTGTCATAGCCGCCGTGGATAAAGTGCAATCAAAACTTTCACCTTTGCCGGACTACACAATCCGCACCGAGGCATCGGGCACAACAACCGGTGAAAGCTCAACCCATGCCGGCATGGGATGGACGAGTTTTGCAGCCGTTGCGGGTTCGGCGATAACGATGCTCCTGGTCTGGCTGGCGGGCTGGGCTATAAGAAAGAGGAACGGCCTGCACAATGCACCATACCCGAATTGACTATCTCGCCTGTAAGGACTCGCCCGTTCACCGCCTCGACAGCCGCACGAAACTTATCGTGGCAATCGTATTCACCGTATTTGTCATATCCCAGTTGAATGTAAATATTGCTTTCGGCGGAGCTGAGAAATCACAGATGCGATAGGCTTTATATCCAGAAAGGATGAAGATGCAGACTATTAAAGTAGCAGAAGCAGCAGCCCTGAAAAACCCTCACAAAGTGAAGGTAAGCAAGCTTTATGATACAGAGCATGCTCAGGCTATGCACATCACATTGGAACCGGGAGAGTCTTTGAAGAAACATATAACGCCCGTTGATGTGTTCTTTTATGTTCTCGAAGGAACCGGCGTAGTCGAAATCGGAGAAGAACGAAAAGAAGTGGGCCCGGATACCCTCATAAACAGTCCTGCGAAAATTCCGCATTGCTGGTATAACGAAAGCGACAAGGTATTTCGTGTTCTTGTGGTAAAAGTCCCTCGTCCAACAGAATCGACAAAACTGCTTTAGCCTTATAAAGAAGAGCAGCCTTACAGAATCCTGTTAGTTGCAAAGTCAAGAATGTCATATATCTATGTTGTAATCCAGGTACTGTTTATCATTCTGATTGGCGCCACCGGGCCGATTATACCAAATAATATTGCCATTCTTACCGGAATAGCAATCGGTGTTTTTACAATGTTTTGGGCATTATGGACTATGCGACTAAGTAACCTGAATATGATGCCTGACTTGAAACACAAAAGTGTTCTTGTAACTTCCGGACCGTACAGGGTAATCAGGCACCCGATGTATGCCTCCGTCCTCTTGGTTACCTTGATGTTAGTGGCAAACCATTTGACATTATTGCGGACAGGATTTTGGCTGGTGCTTTTGATTGATTTGTATTTTAAGTTTTCCTATGAGGAGAAATTACTACTAAAAAAGCATCCCGGATACATAGATTACAAAAAGAAAACAAAACGGCTCATCCCATTTATTTATTGAAATGTCAAATGCTCAAAGGAGGTCTTTGTGGTGTGAGAGAACGTGTATTCTTGACTTTTCCGAACAATATCCAAGTACATTGACATATCATACAGCCGAGAAAAATGGTGCTGGGCAACCCTACATTCCGAAGTGTTTCTCCAATTGAATTCTGTGGTCTATAATCTTGTAAGAACCAAATAATATGGTAGAATGTTTGCAGAATTTGACGTCTCATGAGAAAAGAAGAGTTGTGCTACTGAAACTGTCAAAAACATAAAACAAGGGATTATACCAAATGGCAATCGTGCAACCCAGCAGCGGACTGTCTGCACTGGACAAGATACTCCACGGTATCAGATCGGGAGATAACATTGTATGGCAGGTGGATTCTATTGATGATTATCTACCTGTCGTAAAGCCTTTTGTCGAAAATGCCAAAGCCAACGGACAAAAACTTGTCTATTTCCGTTTTGCAAAACACAAGGAGCTTGTCCCGATGTACTGGTTCAGCGTGAATTGGACAAATCCGTTTCACAGTTAAGAGACTCTTTCTGCCTTCGGCAGATATTGAATCCGCCTTCGGCGGGGCTGTTTTATCAGGTTTTCTAAGGCATTGCAA
>QNBS01000051.1 GCA_003644175.1 Planctomycetota bacterium
CCATAAACTGGCGCATCTCAACGGCGCTTTCCTGGCCCGTCTCCAAAAGAAGTTCCAGTCCCTTTTCGGCGGCGGCATCGGCAAGGCATTTCGTCCGGTCGTAAAACTTCTTCGTATACTCTTGGCGCGTATGGTCGATGAAACCGATATGTGTGGAGATGTACTTGGCGCCCAACTGCGCGCTAACGTTGGCAGCCGCCAGAAACCGGCGGCGGTTTGCTTCCCAGCAGTCGTCGGGCGCAATACCGCCCGTTCGCCTGATGGTCTCCAGTGTCGAGTAGTCTTCCTGCGGAAAGTTAATCATGGTGCAGCTTACGACCCACGATTGTTTCCGGACCGCCTCTACGTATTGCGCCCGGCCTTCTCCCGTGGCAGGCCCCACGGCAAGGTGCACGCTCTCCAGTCCGATCTTTTCCATCGCCGCAGCGACACCGGCGATATCGGTCTGCAAAGACCAACTGCAGACGCCTACGGGCCAATTGCCACATTTAGTCATTTCAATCTCCTGCTATAAAATTCCCCGGTTTTTTCATCCCAACAAAACCGCCTGCCCCTTTTCGGCGGATTCTTTCTCGGCCAATACGATCTTAACCGAGTCCAGCGACCCGGCCAGGGTTGTTACCCGGGCTACGTCCCGGCCGGCGGTCAGTGCGGCAAAATGCGATATCTCGATTGAATAACCGTCGCCGGCGGCGACCTCGGGCGTAAAGGCCTCGCCCTGGGCCGGACACACCCGAAACGCCGGCGCCCTCGTGCAGTCGTACACGATCGTCGCCTTTTCCAAAGCGATATTGAAGCTCATCTCGAACCCGAACGCCGGCGTCATTGCCCATCCACCTTCGGCGGTCACCACCTTGTCGTCGTCGTATATATACTGGGTTGCGATATGAACCGCACCGCCGCCGCCGGCCCTGGCCTGGCGGCTGAGTACCGATTTGGGCATGCCGAAAAGATACTGCACATAATCGGTGTCATGGATATGGAGGTCAAGGGCGACGCCGCCGCTTCGTGCATCGTCGGAAAACCAGTTGTCGGCGCCCCACGTCGGCGCTGCGCCCAGCCGCTGGAACGTCGCGGCGACGACCTTGCCGCAGGCGCCGCTGTCGACGATCTCTTTGGTCTTTGCGTATTCCGGCCAGAACCGAACACAATGGCCGATCATCAGAACCTTGCCGCTCTGCGCCGCAGCGGTGATCATGCGCCGGCAGTCGTCGACGTTCAGCGCCATGGGCTTTTCGCAGAGCACGTGTAGTCCCGCCTCAAGCGCCTTGACGCTGAAATTCGGATGCAGGAAAGTCGGCAAAGTAATCGAGACTGCATCGAGTTTCGCCTCGGTAAGCATCTTGTTGTAATCCGAATACAAATCGAGCGAATCGAAATCAACCTCGCCGCCGGCGCCTTCGATGTTACCGACCGCCTTCTTCGTATCTTCAACGATATTCGGATTCGCATCGCAGATCGCAACGACCTCTGCGCCTTCCACCGCCTTCCACCGGGCATAATGCATCCGCCCCATAAACCCGAACCCGACAATTCCAACTCTCAGCATTATTCAGCTCTGTTAAATCAATTTCAAAAGGTCCTCAAACCTTTGCAGCACCTCACTGTACTCGGAAATCTTTCCAAATTCCGCAAGCCATTTCCTGATGTATTGACAGTCCAGCGAATCCTTGTTCTTCAGCAACATGCTCTTGACATCTTCTTCATCGATTGCCCTTCCGGCGACCATTTTATGGACAATCACATCTTCACACGATGCAAAACGCACAGCGTAGCCGTCCAAATCAACCTGCCGGGTGCGACTCAGAGCCTGTTGCTCGTAAGGCGTAAATGAGAAGATAAAATCCACTCTCATTCGTGAGGCAACGTCCTGCGCAGGCAATACTCCGGTTTCCGCCGCGAATGCTTCAGGTTTGGCCGGGCGAATCTCCAACCCGCTGTCGGCGCACACTCGAGCCGCCGCCTCAAACCGGTTCGTGTCCACGCCAAGAGTTATATCTATATCACGAGTCAATCTTGGCCTGCCGTACAAGAGAACCGCCTGTCCCCCGATAATCATGTAAGGGACTTTTTCGTTATCCAGCGAACGCGCAATTCTGGCAATGAGTCTGTCTATCACTTTGGTAATCCGTTAATCGCTTTTGCGAGCCTGATATTAATCTCCAGTCCGTCGAGGACATTCTCCGACGTAAACGCGCCCAACAAAACGGCTTCCTGGCGAAGAGCCTCGAAAATCGCAAGGGCTTCGGCGCAGGACAGGTCTTCCGCCGCAAGTGCCTGGCGTTCAAACTCTTCCAATTTGGCTCTGTTTTTTATCATTACAGTTTCACCGACGGCGCCCTTTACAGCGTCCACCCCTTGCGATATTCGCGCTGCACGTACTGGTTGGCTTCGCCGACATTGGGAAATTCCATCTTTTCGGCGTCCCACTGAAGAGCCGTTCGAAACAGTTTCTGGCGCATATCCATACGAAGGGCGACATTGCCCAACAGCACCGTTTCGGTCATGGGCCCGGCATGGTCGAAATTCGAACCGGCCGGCTCGCCGCCCTTGCAGGCGTTGATCCACTCGGTATAATGACCCGGCGAGCGGGGAATCACCTTTGGCGGCCTGCCGAATTCGGCCCTGCGGGCCCTGGGCATGACGACGTGGCCCGCCATGACCCCCTTGTCGCCGATGTAGAGTGTGCCGTTCGTACCCATCTGCCATCCTTCGTCCATGCCTTCGGGCCGCGGCGGCTTCAATCCCCCGTCGTACCACACGAATTTCAGCGGCGGCATGTCTCCGCGTGCGCCGAAATGATAGGTCACTATCGAGCCTAAGGGGTATGTCTCTTTATTTACGCGAGTCGAACACGCTTCGACCGTCAGCGGCGCGCCGAGCTTGAGCGCCCGCACCGCCGGATCAAAGCGGTGGCAACCGATATCGCCCAATGCCCCCGTGCCGAAATCCCACCAGCCGCGCCACTTAAACGGCAGATACGCCGGATGATAGGGACGCTCCGGCGCCGGACCTAACCACAAATCCCAGTCCAATGTTCCCGGAACGGGCGGCGTGTCCTTCGGCCTGTCCACGCCCTGGGGCCAGTACTCGCCGAAGACCCCGCGGTTGGGTCGGTCGGTCCAGATGTGAACTTCGCGCACCGGACCGATGGCGCCGGCCCAGATATATTCGGCGACGAGCCTTCTTTCTTCGCTCGCCTGGCCGCCGTTGCCCATCTGGGTTGCAACGCCGGCTTCTCTGGCCGCCTTTGCAATCATGCGGGCCTCGTAGATGTCGTGGGTCAGAGGCTTTTCGCAATAGACGTGCTTGCCCCGTTTGATCGCCGCCATTGACGCGACCGCATGACAATGATCCGCCGTCGACACCACCACCGCATCGATGTTCTTGTCCTCCTTATCCAGCATTATGCGAAAGTCTTTGTACTTCTTCGCGTCCGGATAACGTTCGAACGTGCCGGAAGCGTGCGACCAGTCCACATCGCATAACGCCACGATGTTCTGCTTTTCGTCCGACAGCGCACGCATGTTCGACGACCCCCTTCCGCCAACGCCCACGCCGGCGATATTCAACTTCTCGCTTGGCGGCACATGACCCGGACCGCCAAGGACGGATCGGGGTACCGGCGCCGGGACACTATTGTAAAAGCAGCCGTTTGTAAAAGCCGCCGTCGCCGCCGCCGCCGCGCCCATGAACCGACGGCGGGACATATCGCCCCCGGCCGTGCTCGTTGTCGCATTGTCTTTCATTACTTATCTCCTCATCAGGATAATCAGGTTCGGTCTCTCGTAAAGATGGGATTTTAGCCCGTAAGTAGTTTACAGGCAACCGCTTAATTCTGCAAGCAGATAAGCAGGCATACAATTCGGTGGCATGAATGCACCCCCAGGCGCACTGAACGCCATAACCGCTTGTACTGCAAGCCCTTATCGAGATTTCGGCAGAATTCGTTCGCAGGCGATATCAACCGGATGAGCCGTTATTTTGCCGCAGCCTGATGTTTGAGCTGAAGGATGGCGTTTATCACGTCGCTTCGGCTGACCACGCCGGCCAACTTGCCTTCATTAGTGATGAATACCCGGCGGAAAATGTTTTCCGTCATACAGTCGCACAGGTCGATGAGCGTGTCATTGACATCAAGACTGACCGCGCCGACGTTCATATAGTCGCTGACCGTCTGATCGATGCTGTCCTCGGTGGCGTAAAGCATTCCGAGAACATCTTTTTCTGAAAGCACCCCGACGATATTCAGTTCGTCATCGACGACCGGCATACCGGTTATTTTTCGTTGGGTCAGCAGCCTGACAGCATCGTATATCGGCATTTCAGGTCGTGCGCACACCACACTCTGCGTCATTATGTCTTTGGCTCTAAACATTGTCCTGTCCTCACTGCTTCACAATTAAACACAGCCTCATTGCATCCCGCAATTCACCATCGCCCGCCTGGCGACGGCCGGGCGTGTCCCTGCATCGTCAATTGAAATTCAAGCTCTCGGCATCCACCCTCGAAATGGCCCGCCGGTCGCCCCTTCGCCGTGTTTCGGCGACGATAACCGACCGCTCGTTAATCGTAGCCCTGTTCAGGGCCTCCACCGCCTTGCGAGCCTCTTCGTCATCACGCATCTGGACGAAACCGAACCCTGACGCATTCCCACTCACGCTGTCTTGAATAACAATGGCGGATACAACCTCGCCATACGCCTCGAAAACACGCCGAAGGTCCTCCTCTGTCGTATCGAACGACAAATTACCGGCATAAATATCCATTAACATTCTCCTGCAGTTTGAAACTCTCGTCCTTCTTTTCGATAAAACCACAATCCTGCTGTTACTTCGGCCGTTTAGCCCGCCGACTTCCGACAAAAGTCCGCCCGCCGCAGGCCGGAATATTCATTGCATTTATTATCGGAACCGCTGCGAGTAGTCGGCTCTTACTTCGCCGCCGCAGGCTTGCTCAGCAGATTGTACAGCCAGGCAAATATCGCCCCGCCTATAAGCGCATCAAAAAAGCCCCACACCATCCCGATAACGCTCCCGAGGGCACTCACATTGTAGCCGATATAGAACCTGCCGATACCCAGTTTCTCACCGGTAGCCCCTTCAAACATAATCAGCCACCAGGTAAGCGCCAAAAGCCCAAACCCCCAAATCAGCCCGCACGCCAGCGCAAAAGCCTTAACATTAAGCCTCATAATCCATCTCCCGAATAACCAAAATATCCACACAAACACTCAACCAATAATCTATACGCCAACGAACCCCCTGCACCCCCAAAAAAAACGTACGCCGCATGTCTTTCGTAGCCTCTGGCGGAGTAGGAAGCGTGCCTCCACCCTTCGAAATTCGACATTTCTCAGTTCGATATTCGACATTCGCGTTTCCCGATCCCACACCTTTGCGCTTAACACTTTGCACTTTGACCTGCCGTGGCCCTGATCGCCGAATCCAGAATAAAACACCATCCCGATGCACAGTCGGAGTCCGTGCCAGTCCGTGTTCGTCTGTGTAAGTCCGTGTCCGTCCGTGTTCATCGACCACAAACTCAACCCTGTCATTAAAACATCCCCACAACGCTCATCCCCACCACCACCCGTCCAACAAGTCCGAAAAGTCCGACACGTCCGAACAGTCCATCACATAGAACGCACGCAAAGCGCGCCAGCCCTATATTTAACCCGCACTTCCAGTGTGGGATGCTTCACCAACACCCGCCTCATCCTCCTCTGCCCCAAAACACTCGCGGCAAACAACAGTACCCCCTAAAGGCCGACGAACAGACGACAACGCAACACCAGCCTTCAACGCCGTCATCACACCAACCGCCTCGAGGTAATTCTCAACAACAAAAAGCTTCCTGTCCCCGTCATCCCGTCCGAAAGGTCCAACAAGTCCGAACAGTCCGACAAAAACACTACCCCGTTCTCGTTCATAGGAGCATAAACCAAACCACGCAAATTAATCAAATCACCAACTACACTTTTATCGTTAGACATATATCACTCCTAAATTACTCCGGAAGCCCGCCAACACCATATAGCTCAAGAACCAGAGAATCAATCTGACTTTGATGGGATTCGATTTGCCTTGAAAAACTTTCCTTTTCACGGTCTGATAAATGTTCTCCAAAACTCTCTTCTTTCAATTTTGATACCATCTTTACTCGATGCTGAATTTTCGTAGCCAAGGCAATTTCTGCTTTTGTTTTCGGGATTTTTATTGGAAGGTTTTCTATATACTGTTTATTTGCACCAAAATATCCCCCATGGAATTTCCCAGCTTGAGCTTTAAACCATTTATCTAGAAGCGAACTAGATAAATAAGCTGTAAGTAATTTTTCATCGATTAAGTTGCTTCTAATGCCAAACCCTCCGGTGGTAACATTTACAAAATACTTATCCCCTTCTTCGTCGTAGTAAGCAGATAATTCAGTAACCATATACGGAATCATTATTTTGGGAGAATCCCATTTATCTAGATTTTTTCGCATAAGACCATACCACTCAAGATTGTTAAATTTGCCTGATTCTCGGCCCCTAAGCAATACTTCGTGAGATTTAAGATATTCCCATGAAAAAGGATAAAGGGATTTCATGCTTTTTTCAGAAATAATTTTAGGGTAATTGTTAGTTATTGAATACGGAAACAAGACATAGGCCGTACTCCTTGCCCAATATCTTCCTATTTGCCCGCTTCTTACAACTCTTTTCAATAAAGCTGCTTCAATTTTTACCCATGAATTGGATGCCTTACTAAAAACCTCGAAATGTTTTGGTCCTTCTTTATAGTTTTCGAACAAAAAGACAGTATCTGCACTTGTCTGTAAACCAACGAATATCTCCGAAGAAATTTCAGTTAATTTACTGTTGTGTTTTTCCAGTTCTTGGCACCACAAGTCTAATTCTTGATCTCTAAAAATCCAATTTTCATTACGTTTTGGGTGAAAGGCGTTGAATCTATTCCAATTATTGTCACTTGAGTTGTCAATTGTTTTGATTTGTTTTTCACCATCAACCAAATTTAAAATTGAGCGGTATTTTATTTCCTCATTTCCAGTTTTAGTAAATATTTGAATGGCGGTATAGGTAGTAACGCCGCGAAAGACTTGCTGGTCTGAAAAATCTATAATTTCATTTATGTGTTTGCCGGTGTTTATAAGGTTTCGAATATTGATCCCATAGTTAGCCGTCCAAAATTTATTTGGACAAATATAACCCATAAACCCATTAGGAGCTAGCAGAGACAATCCCTTCTCAATAAATATCACATAGATGTCATAATTCCCTTTAGAAGCTGATTCATAATTTGCCTTATAAAATTCACATTCTTCAGAAGCCCATTTCTTCAATTCCTGAACACGAATATAAGGGGGATTGCCTATAATACAGTCGAAACCTTTTTTGTCATCAAAGATACGTCCAAATCCGCGTGTCCGGCTTCTCCAGTCAAACGGATTCATTCTGAATTTCACTTCTTTGTCCCCACCAAAAAGATCGTTAAAGGCACGTTCCCAATAGATGTCAAAATCCGTTTGCGAAATAAGACTATTTCCACAACGAATGTTATTGTCCAAACTGGGCAATAGTCTCGATTGCAGAAAATCTTTCTGCCAGTTTTTGGGTAGTTTGCCTTCAAGCATCTTTAGATATAAACTCATGATAGTAACTTCGACAGCCTGGCCGTCTATGTCAACTCCATATATGCAGGAGGCTAATATTTGCCCTTTGAACGCCGGCATAAGATGCCAGTTCCCCTCCTCATCCTTAAACCCAATCTTCTTGGTCTTGGTCCTTGCTTTGGGACTCGCTTTAACAACTGCCAGTTTTGGGTTCTTCTCAAAACAATGAACACAATGGTCATAAACGTATTGAAGCGCAGCAATCAAAAATGAACCGGACCCACACGCTGGGTCAAGTATGTTAATATTCAATACCTCCTCAGGCGTCTTTCCCTCAAGCTTAGGACCAACCACTCTTCTTACTATCGTATCGACAACAAACTTTGGTGTATAGTAAACACCTCCCGCATGTCGGACTTCCGGCTTTTCCTCTGCCCTTACCTCTCCCCGCCAAACAGTTATCACACTACCCAGGAATCGTTCATAGATTACTCCCAGCAGATCATCACCAATAGCATCAAACCGATACGGCCCATCTGGCAGATAAAGTGTTCGGACAAAATCAGCTAACAAGTCCCCCGAAATGGTCAAATCTTCTGAGAAATGCGCCTTGAATAAATACCCATTGTATTTTTGGTCAAAATTCCTGAATTCTCCGACCAGTTCGTCATATAATTCCAGCCTGTTCTTGGCCGCGTGATTCACTATATCCCGCAACCTTCCGTAGGAGGTGATATTCCTGTCTTCACACACCCTGATGAACACGATTCTGTCTATCAGTCTCTGCGTTGCTTCGGTAAGACGGGCCGCCCCATGACGGGTGTTCGCCTCAGGAAAGTTTTTCTTATTGTCGCGGTATATGCCCTGCGCAAATCTGAGACGATACTGTTCAAGATGGCCGAGAAATGCTCTATCGACAGGCTCGCTCCCTTTCAGGTCAATGAGCATCCTGTCAATCCCGCGAATTCTTCTGCCCTTTCTGACCTTCTTAATACTCGCCAACAGACTCTCTAATGATCCCTCTGCAACTGCTTCTCGCCCGAACGTCTTACAAAGAACATCCCACTGTTCCTCATAATCCTCAAATCTAAGATCAAAGTCGACCACAAGCCCCTTACCTGCCTCGTCGTAGTAGGGCTTAATCGTAGTGTCAAATAATCGAAACCGCTCAAAGTTCGTGAGAATAGCAAATGGTATCTGTGCACTCCACGCGTAAGTCTTTGCTTGGAAAATCGCATCCTTATCCTTGAAAACATCTACGGAAGGTCTTTTGGCCTCCACAATAAATCGCGGAAAACCTCCAATCCTGAAAAGATAATCTGGTCGGCGCGACCGTTCCCTCGTCCCCTCAATAGTCCCCACGGTCGCCTCAATCACAACATCCTTTTGGGCTAGACTCCTATGGGCTGCGTTATTGACATCCCAGCCCAACAGTTTCCAGAACTCATCGATGTATTCCTGCCGTATCACAGCTTCGGGCGTCTGATCATCCTTGAGATTCTTAAGGTTCTCTCTGAACCCGTTCACCAACCTACGAAGTTTTTTCATCTGTTCCATGCGTGACTCTCAACACAGTTATCCGCCCATCTGTTTTTATTGGGCTCCTTACCTTATTTTCCGCACTTGGCCGTGGCCATCTCCCGTCCAAAAACCAAACCCTTTCCCAACCATTCTACCCCAACAAACCCAAAAAACAACCCCATTTTCCACTACCCCCACCCCCAAAATCTTCGTGTCCGTCCGTGTAAGTCCGTGTCCGTCCGTGTTAGTCCGTGCCCTTCCCCCCAACACCCGCGAAGCGCCATCCACCCCAGAAATCCCGATCATCCCGTAAATCCTGTCAAAAAAACTTCGTGGTTAATTTTATTTAACATTTGACAAATATCAAACAGTATGGTATAATGCGTCGCATAAAATAGAACGCTGGAGTCTACCCGCCGCAGGAGGGCCAAAGGCGTGCATCCGCTATATTTAACCCCCACGGAAGTGGGGGAAACAAAAACAGGGGGAGTAACAAACCGTGCCCAACCAAAAAGACAACGACCGATGCAATCGGGCCGCCCCTATATTTAACCCTCACGGAAGTGGGGGATATACGCCCACGACCCAAAAAAACGAAACGAACCCAATCTACCGTCTCGCCACCATCCCGTTGGCTTCATCGTGTCCAAAAAAACGAAACGAACCCAATTTACCCCTACCCAGCCTGGCCCGCGACCCAAATTCGCGAAACGAACCCAATCTACACCGCAGCGGACCTGTGGAAGCCCAAAAAAACGCGAAACGAACCGTGCGCCAAGCTAAGCTGGTGCAATTCAGCAGGTGTAATCCTGCCCGGTCAAAGGTTAGCCGCCCGGCCGGAATGAACATGTACGTATA
>QNBS01000052.1 GCA_003644175.1 Planctomycetota bacterium
GGCGGCCGAGGGCGAGGAACCTGCCCCGATCGATACATCCGATCCGTTGATACAGGCCCGTCTTGCCGAAGGAATGATCAAGGCGATCATTGCCAAGGGCAGGAAAAAGGGCTTCCTGACGTATGAGGAGATGAATGACGAACTGCCCGACGAGGCGATCACTCCCAACCGCCTGGACAGTCTGCTGATGACGCTTGACGAACTGGGTGTCCAGCTCATGGATGAAGCCGATGTTGCAAAACGCGGCGAAGACGACTTTGAAGAGATGGCTAAAGACGGCGCACAAGCCGGCAAAGACCAGGAACTGGCCGCCGACAAGGTCCTCGAAAAGCAGCTCGCCGAAGGCGATGGTCGTCGTATTGACGACCCTGTCAGGATGTATCTTACGCAGATGGGTGAGATTCCGCTGTTGAAGCGCCAAGAGGAGATCAGCCTGGCCAAGAAGATTGAACTGACCCGGCTTGCATTTCGAAGAAAGGTGCTCGAGAACGATTACTGCGCCAGAAACGCCGCCGAGATACTACAGCAGGTAAGCGACGGCATGCTGCCGTTCGACCGGACGATGAAGATGAGCACCGCCGAAAACCTGGTTCGGTCCGTGGTGAAAAAACGTATGCCGCAGAACCTCGAAACCACGACAAAACTGCTGAATCAAAACACCCGTCTGTTCGAGCGAAGCATGGAGGCCGGCAAGGTCGACGAGGTCAAGAAATATATCAAGCAGATACATCGTAATCGCCGCAAGATCGCCACACTGCTCGAGGAGTTGAGTCTGAGGACGAGTCGAATTCAGCCGATGATGAGGAAGCTTCAGGGCATACGGCAGAAGATGCATCAGTTGGAGCGGATCATCGAGGCGGGACCCTGCAGGGAGTACAGCGAAGAGGATATCGCGGCAATGAAGATGGAAGTGAGAGGCCTGCAGGAACTTGTGCTGGAAACCCCCAGGCAGCTTGACAAGCGATTGCGAGCCATTGAGACGGTGTATTGTCAGTACGAGCAGGCCAAGCGGGATCTTTCAGGCGGGAACCTGAGACTGGTCGTTTCGATCGCCAAGAAATACCGCAACCGTGGTTTGAGTTTTCTGGATATCATCCAGGAGGGCAACACCGGCCTGATGCGGGCGGTCGACAAGTACGAGCATCGCAGGGGCTACAAGTTTAGTACGTATGCGACGTGGTGGATCAGGCAGGCGATTACGCGGGCCATCGCCGACCATGCCCGGACCATCCGCATTCCGGTCCACATGATCGAGACGATGAGCAAACTGCGCAACGTGAGCAAGAATCTGCTGCAGCAGTTGGGCCGGGAGCCCACGGTTGAGGAAATCGCCAAGGAAGCAGACATGAGCGTCTCCGAAAGCAGGCGCGTGCTCAAGATATCCAAGCATCCATTCAGCCTGGACAGGCCCATCGGCGAAAGTGAAGACAGTTATTTCGGCGACTTCATCGAAGATGACAGCATTGATTCGCCGGTTCAGTCGGCGGCGCAGGAGATGCTCAAGGATCGCATCGATCATGTGCTCAAGACGCTGACCTATCGCGAAAGAGAGATCATCAAGCTGCGATACGGCATCGGCGACGGCTATACGTACACGCTGGAAGAAGTGGGCAGGATATTCAAGGTTACGCGCGAGCGCGTCAGGCAGGTGGAGGCCAAGGCGATCAGGAAACTGCAGCATCCGGTCCGCTCGCGAAAGCTGGAAGGTTTTCTCGACCACAAGTCGGCGTAACGCGACGTCTGTTCGATACGACAACAAAAACAATACAAGGCGGTGGTGTAGCAGGGAAAGCCCGCGAGGGCCTACCTATGTCGATTGCGCGTTGCAAGAGGCTACTTGAGCACGAAATTACACCGATTGACAGTTGTGTGTGTTTCTTGGTATAATGCGGGAATATGAGTCCGACTGTTTTCAGAATGGGCAAGTACAGATTCTACTTCTTCTCACGCGAGGAGGAGAGAAAGCATGTTCATGTTGTCTCGCCAGATGGCGAGGCGAAGTTCTGGATTGAGCCGATGGTTGTGTTGGCAGCGTGCAGCGGACTTACGAAGCGGCAAGTGAGTTATCTGCAGAAAGTGGTGGAGGAACACCGAAATGAAATCGCTAAAGCGTGGAAAGCACATTTTGAAGACTGAGATTACGAATATATCCGAGCATGGTTTTTGGGTTTTTTTCGGGGGCAAGGAATACTTTTTGCCGTTTGAGAAGTTTCCCTGGTTTGAGGAAGCGAAGATAAGTGAGATAACGGATTTGCAGGTGGTGCATGAAAAGTATCTTCACTGGCCGAAGTTGGATGTTGATTTGTCTATCGATATACTTAAACAGCCCGATAAGTACAAGCTGGTTGCGAAACAAGGGCCAACTTAACCAGCCAAACCGCCGTGGTACGGACCCGTATGCCCGGTGGTGTAACAGGGAAAGCCCGCGAGGGCTTGCCTATGTCGATTTGCATCGATTGTTGAGTGAGGCGTCGTCACGGGCCGGTCAGCGGCTTGTAGAGCTGCTCGGGCTTTGGACCGACTGTGTTGACGAGGGTTCCGAGTTTTTCAATTTTGCATTCGATGACGTCCCCGGGCTCAAGGAACTCGCCCGTCGCCATCCCGACGCCGTGCGGCGTGCCGGTGGCTATGACGTCGCCGGGTTCGAGCGTCATGAGATGGCTGACAAACGAGATGATTTCCGCGACGGGGAAAATCATTTGCGATGTGTTGGCCTCTTGTCGGATTTGCCCGTTGACGGTCAGTTCCATGTCGAGATTGTTGGGGTCTTCGATTTCGTCCGGTGTGGTCAGGTACGGGCCAAGGGGCAGGAAACCATCGGACCATTTGCCGTTTAGCCAGTCGAAGAACTCGTCCCAGGGGCGCTCGGCGCGGTCGGCCTTGAACGTTACGCTTCTGGGCGAGATGTCGTTGGCGATACAGTATCCGGCGACGCAGTCGAGCGCTTCGGCGGCGGAGACACACTTTACGGGCCTGCCGATCATGACAGCTAATTCCAGTTCGTAATCGACCTCGTCGCTGTATTTGGGCCAGGGAATTTCGGTCTGTGTTCCGGTGGCGACGGTGGCCGGCATGAGGAAAGGGCGGGGCACGGTCGTCGTTTTCGGCGAGTCGCTGAGGCCCAGTTTACTGCCGCCTTCGATGATATGTTTGGCGTAGTTGCCCGCAAGCGCCAGCAGCTTGCCCGGCCGGGGGACGGGGGCGAGGAATCGGACATCGGCCGGGTCGATGAATGTTTCGGCGGTGTCGGCAAGAGCTTTGACTTGTTCGAGACAGGACTCGCCGCGGATGAGGATCTCCTTAACGCTGTGCGGCCTGACGCCGCCCGTTGACGATGTGGAAATGTCGATAATGCCCCTCTCCGTGACCAGGCCGCAGGTTATTCTGTTGTCGTAAGCGTAGGTTGCAAGTTTCATCTGATGTCTCCTGGACTGTAATTTAAGTCTTCTACTAACACGAATAAGGAAACAATGCAAGAAAAAATTGTGCCGGCACTGTTCCCTGTTTTCGGGTGTTTGTCACATGCGGCTGTTTGACGGCTTTGGTTTTTGCCGGCGGTTTGAATGCGATAAACGCCTGTTCGCCGGCTGTTTGGCCGGAGTTTTTGGGAAGATGATATTTTTTTTATTTTTTACTTGCGGTCATGTCCCAGGGCCGGTATAAATTGCGTGTTGGCTCTTTTGGAAAAGTTCATATGCAACTTCAGGTCCGAAAGCGAATTGCTTTTTCGGATAGTCAAATGGGAACACGGTGAGAATCCGTGACGGTCGCGCCTCTGTGAGTGCCCGATGCGGCTGGATTAGCCATATTTCAACGGTAAATCCGGTTGCAAATCCTCAAGACGTTTGTCCCACTGTCCACCAGATGTGGATGGGAAGGGGTCTTAAGGTAGGGTGCGAGTCAGAAAACCTGCCTGCAGTTGTATTACGTTTTTGTGTTCTCGCGATTGGAACTAAAGATGCTCCGCCGGGGTGCGCCCAGCACCGAGTTAAGCAACGGAATATCCGCCCGGGCCGTATCAGGTTATTAAAACCGCTGTTTCCTTCGTGGGAACGGCGGTTTTTTTTTGGAATATTGCGGCGGTTGACCCTAGCGCCAAGGGTTTGAAAGCACGCAGAAAGGAAGGTGTAACGATGTATTTGAAAAAGGTTGTTTTTCTGGTGATGGTTGTTGGAATCGCGGCTTCGACTGCCCATGCCGCGGTGGAGTACTCGGTGGGCACAGGCGACAATGAGGCCTTTTTGACGGTCGATTTCGGTTACGAGATTTTTGACTTCTCATATAAATGGGAAGGGTCCGATCCAGTCAGCGGCTGGACACTGCTCGACGAAATCGCCGACGCCGGCGCGCTTGACGTTGATGCGACGTGGTATGAGTCTTTTCAGTCGCACCTGATCAACGATTTGAGCTACGGTACGGCGGCCAAATACGATGGCGGAACCAGTTGGGGCTACTACACGAGCACTGACGGTGCGGCCTGGACTTCGTCGCCGGTGGGACTTGATTTGCGACAAGTATCCGACGGCGACTGGGACGGCTGGTCGTGGGGGCCGGTTGACGAGTACTGGGAGCACTTGCGGGCCCCCGGCGAGCCCGTTCCCGAACCGATCAGCCTGATGTTGCTCGGAACAGGCGCCCTGCTGATTCGAGCCAGAAGAAGATAAGACGTTTTTGCGAACTACTGCAGGCGAACGGGACGGAGGACCCGTCTGTCTGCAGAAAGGCTTATACAATGAAAATTTTATTGGCAATTTGTTCTGTTGCCCTTGTGATGGCGACGACGGCGGGTATTGCGACTGCTTCGGATTTTGCTTCTGAGATTGTCGGTTACGCAGGATCGTTCGGGGCGAATCCTTACGATGAACCGAACGCCGTGTTGGGAGCGCCGACGACCTTTATAAAGGCTTCGGCGACAAAGACTTTTGCCTGCTCGATGGTCTATTCGGCCTGGAACGTTTCGCCCGACGGAGAAAAGTTGATCGTTACCCTCGATACCGACGCCGAGATCATAGTGGGATTTGACCACAAGGTGTCCGACGATCCGCACAATCCCTTTGGAATAGATTTTATTGTGTTCGGCAATGCGGCGTTCAGGGCCGATACGGCCGAATATCTCGAACCCGATACGGATATGAGTGTCTGTAAGATCGCCTCCCCCGCCGGCGTGCTCGATGAGCGTGTTGAGGTAAGTGTCGCACAGGACCCCAACGGGCCCTGGTATACGTTTGTCGATGGTCCCTGGGGCGATGACATTTATCCGACAAATGCCTTTGCCTGGGACAGCCAGGCCGCAGACTGGTCAGGCGAACTTGACCCGCTGCGCCCCGTTGACCCGAATCTGGGGCTTCCGGATTTTGCAGGCCTTACCGTCGCCCAGGCAATTGAGTTGTACGATGGATCAGCGGGGGGAACAGGTTTCGATCTGAAATGGCTTGCGCCGGGTGATTTCCAATCACTCGCGGTCGATCCGGAAACCGGCAGGCGATGGATTCAATACATCATGGTGGCCAGCGACGAACTTGGCGAGGTGGATGCGTTTGCCGATGTCGCCTGCTGTGGAGATTACGAACGAAAGCCGCCTGCCGGCGATGTGAACAATGATTGCAGGGTGGACATGGCTGATTTTGCCATAATGGCCGGAAACTGGCTTGAATGCACGTGGAAATGCGAATGAGCTTTGAGAATAAAAAAGCTTTTACACTGCTTGAGCTGCTTGTCGTGATTGCGATTATTGCAATGCTTACGGCGATCATTATGCCAGCTTTGGCCAAGGCCCGCCGGCAGGGCAAAGCGGTATTCTGTCTAAGCAATCTAAGGCAATTGTATATTGCCGCCGCGACCTATACCGAGACCAATGACGATAGTTTTCCAATTGCCTATTACGAAACGACGACGGATACCGGTACGATCCGATACAACTGGGATTTCACCGTCACTGACGACGGGACGAAAATCACCGTTACCGCAGGAATATTGTGGCAGGGCGACACCATTGACAAGGTCCAGCAGTGCCCGTCCTTCAAGGGCGATTCCAATTCGCCGTATGATCCGTATACGGGGTATAATTATAACACGAGTTATATCGGCCATGGCCAGTACGAAGACATCACCGCCCCGGCGAAGAAGAGCCGGGTCAGAAACAGCGCCGGCTGTGTGCTGTTCGGCGACGGCCAGTGGTCGGGCGGCGCCAATAAGTTCATGCGATCTCCCCTGAGGGCGCCCGGAGACCGCACGTTCAACGGCCGATACGCCGGCACACAGGGCTATCGCCACAGCGACAAGACAAATGTCGTCTGGGCAGACGGCCATGCGGTATCGTTCAAGAAACTGTTTACCACGGTTGAGCCTTCGCGTCGCATCGCCGATATCGAAGAATACAACGAAACCAACAAACGCCGGAAAATAGGGTTCCTCTCGCCGGATAACAGCGCTTACGATTTAAAGTAGAATGCGGCAACCCTGTCGCACACTTCCCACCCCGCATGGTCCGGACGGTTTTTGTGCAACAAATCGCCCCGTTCGGCGTCCGCTATATAGTTCCTGTTGCGGAAAGAAAAAATGGCCGCTGTCATCCCCGCGAAAGCGGGGATCCAGTGCGAATAGTCTGGATTCCCGCTTTCGCGGGAATGACAAATGTTGTTTCCGCAACAGGAACTATATAAGAGAGAAAACGCTTGTATTTTGGGCCTTTGTGGGATAGTCTGGTTGCATGGCGAGATTTACCGACTACAGGCGGATACAACTGTTTTCCTGCATGGAAATGGTCGATAAATCAGTTGGATTCCATTGAAATGGAGACTGATAATGACTAAAGAAAAGAAGACCGAAAAAAAGAAGCCCCCCAGGCCCAGACACGAGATCACGTTCTACACCTATCCGAAATTTCTCTTCGTCTGGCCGTTGATTGCCGTCGGTTTTTTGCTGTGGC
Source organism: Planctomycetota bacterium (assembly GCA_003644175.1). Taxonomy (GTDB): domain Bacteria; phylum Planctomycetota; class Phycisphaerae; order Sedimentisphaerales; family Anaerohalosphaeraceae; genus B28-G16. Next base: position 6,929 of record QNBS01000052.1, read on the forward strand.
CGTTCGCCCATTACCGGTGGGTTTCGCCGGAGGCGCTGGCGTGGGTCTATGGTGTGGCCCTTGTCCTGGTGATCGTAACGATGGGACTCGATCTCAGCCGCAATTACGCCGTTTTCTGGCTGGTGATCGTCGTTGCATTGTGGATGATGATTTTGTGGTTGGGCGGAAAGGGTGTTACGCTTTTTGCGGATATCTATCACTTCTTCGCCGACCTGGACCCGCAGTATTCGGCAAATCTCGGCCTGATCGTCAGTATCCCGCTTCTGGTTTTTTACGGTATCATGTGGCTGTGGACGCGGATCAACTGCAAGTGGCGAATCACTCATAACGAGTTCGAGCATTACCAGTTCGGCAGGATGGACGATTCCCTGGCCCGCGGCGCCAAACGCATTCGTTCCAGCTATCCGGATTTCTTCGAGTTGATTGTCTGCCTTGCCGGCGACCTTGTCATCTATGACGCCACCGGCAGGAGAATAATTCGCCGCATCCGGCATGTCCCACTGCTGCCGATCGTCAAGAAACGAATCAACCTCATTCTCGAAGCCACCGCAGTTACCACGAATGAGCTTATAGAAGACGAATCAGAAGCCACCGAAGCCGCCGAGGGCGAAGACCAGGGCGCTGCTGACGAAGAAAACGGCTTCTAATACCAATCCGCTAAAAATATTGCGTCTGGGTGGCTGCCACCGATAAGTTGGAGATAGTCTGCCGGGAATTTGTGTTTCAAAACTGCCAATGTGTCGATATATAATAACGGCGTCCTGGCATGGAGGACCACGGATTCGCTTTTGCGCAAAGGAGCCATATGAAGAAAAAGCCGGCAAATACGAACGGCGCCGCAGCAATCGGCAGACGATCCGCCGCCGCGGCCTGCGTCATCTATATTGCCGTCTGCCTGTACCTTTATCACCCCTACCTGTCCGATCCGGAACCTGACCGGTACATCATCATGATTAATTCCGTCGTCGGCGCCGTCGGCTGTTTCGTACTGAGCCGACGATGGATAGGCACCTTCATCGGCTCGCTGTTTGCCGGCGGCGTCTACGGCTTCTGCCCGCTGGCTTTCGGATTAGCGTCTAATCATCCGCTGGCAGGTGTCCCCCTGGCCTTTCTTCCGTGGCTGTTTTGCCCGGCCGCCTTCTGGCAAAAGTACACGGCCAGGCACAATCGCCGGATCCCCGCAAGCCGATTCGGCCCCGCGGCAATAACAACCGCTCTGTGCCTGATACCGTTTCTTGCCGTGATAATATACTTTCTGCTCTGCTCGAAACCGCCGATTGGGCCGGTGTTTCCGCTTCGTCTGGAGAAACTGCGCCCGGCCAATCTCGCCGGCCTGATCGTACCGCTTGCCGTGAAGCCGCATGATTTCGTTTTCAGTGTTTATCATGTGCCACTGCCGGCGTGCCTGATGGGCCTGTGCATGGCGATCGCCTCAAAACGTACGGGCATTATGGTAATCGCCGGCTGTGCGATAGTCCTTGCTTTCAGTAAGCCGCTCTTCAACCAGGTCCCTCCCGTTGTGTGGACGCTGGTACCGATGCTCGTGGCGTCCATTCTTGTCGGCCTGGGTATGGAGGCCTTCGCATGGGCCGGCGCCGCCGACCGCCAATGGGTCCTCTTCTGCGGGGCGGCAACCGCTGTCATCGCCGCCGGCTGCCTGTACCTGACCATAACAAAAGGTCCTCTCTACCGCCTGCCGACCGTGATGCACACCCTTGCCGTCGTTATGGTGTGCATCGTTTATTTCATGGAAAGGGCGCGATTGCGGCTCCATGCCGTCAGATGGACCCTGCTGGCCGCCGCCATGGGGCTTGATATCCTCCTCTGCAGCAGATACATCATAGACGGCATCGGCGGTTTGTGATCCAGACGACCGAATCGCCCCAATACGGATTGTCCGCCGAACCCGCAGCGCCGATTATTCTCAAAGGCCGGCGCGTTTTCTTGCCGAAATATATAATGAGACGGCGTGATTTTGGGCGCCCAGGTTGAGGAATTATTAACAGACGTCTGTGGAAGGAAACATGGCTGGCCACAAGCTCGAGATATTCAAAAGGCCCCCACTCGATTCGCCGCGCATGTTGATCGGCCTTTCGGGATGGATGGACAGCGGCGAGGTGTCCACCGGGACCATGAACTGGCTGATCACCTATCTGGGCGCCGGAAAATTCGCCGAAATCGAGCCGGAAGGGTTTTACATTTATAACTTCCCCGGCGGCATGGAAACCAGTGCATTGTTCAGGCCGTACACCAAAATCGTCGCCGGCCGAATCCGAACCTACCACCAACCGAGAAACACCTTCTATTTCGATAAGGACAACGACCTGGTGATGTTTGTGGGCGAGGAACCGAATCTGAACTGGCAGGGCTTCTCGGATCTGATCCTTGCCGCCTGTTCGGAAATGAACGTTTCAGAGATCTATTTCGTGGGCAGCGTCGCAGGCCTTATACCGCATACGCGCGACCCAAGAATATTCTGCTCGGTCTCCGACGATGCCCTCAAGGGCAAACTCGCCGAGTTCGGCGTCAAGTTCAGCGATTACGAAGGACCCGCCGGTTTCATTACGCATCTGACCGTCGAAGCCGCCAAAAAAGGCGCCGGTATGTCCAGCCTCGTCGCCGCCGTGCCCGCTTACGTCCACGGCGAGAATCTCAGGTGCGTCGAGACGATGCTAAAAACCCTCAAGGTCATCCTGGGCCTCGACATCGAACTCGAGTCCCTGCGCAACCTGAGCGATGAATTCGAAAGGAGACTCACCAACGCCGTCAGGGACATGCCCGAACTCGCCGAAACCATCACCAAACTCGAAGCAGACTACGACAAAGAAATCTTCGACCTACAGATGACAGACCTGCAGGACTGGCTACACAAAAAAGGAATCCGCCTCGACTGAAATACATCGTCCCTTTGTCATTCCGAGCGCAGTCGAGGAATCCGCTAAAGAAACATCGCCGAAGGCGATTCCACTCCAATATAAACTCTACAATCGACAATCGGGCCTGTTACCCAAATACTAAGCACTAAATTCTAA
>QNBS01000053.1 GCA_003644175.1 Planctomycetota bacterium
AGTAATAACCGGTTATCCATCCGTTTGGATCCTTCCCAATGAGCTTTGTGTTCCATGCATACAACGTCTTTCTTGCTTCTGAAAGAATATCTCTCCCAATTGGGCAATAAAATGCAGATATCATATGAATCACAGAACGAGCCTCCGTCACAAAGCCCAGCCAATGCTGGTCAGGTAAGTATGGCAAGGCCCTCCGAAAAAACTCTTTACCGACACCTTTCCCTTTCATTTTCTCTAGTAATCCTATCACACGCAGATAATACAGGCGATTCTCAATCAACTCATCAATGAAGATTAGCCCACACAATGTTGCACCATCATAGCAACTCCCTCGGAGATAGGGTCTCCGAAATCTCATCTTAAAGTCTCTGTAACATGACGGGCAAATCGCATATCTTTTCACGAAAAGTTGCTTTTCAAGACGAAAATACTCCTTGGGCGGCACGTCGTCAGGGTCATGCCAACTATAGACAAATGACAATGAGGAGGTCTCTGCATTCAATTTAGTGCACTCCCTTTATCGTGTCTTGATTCTACTTTCATGGTACACATTTACGCTCGTGTGCTAAGAATCCAGTCGGTGCTGCCAAGAGAGACTTCACCGTCACTTCGAACCCTTGGATTCAAATTACTCGCCATCTCCAAGCACCGGGTGTTTTTTGTAGAGCCTTGTCTCAAGCGTTCTCTGGTATGCTGTCCAGTTGGTGTTGCCGGGGTCGTTGTCGATGAGGTTTGTGACCTGGTTCATCTTTGCGTCGAGGTTGTCAATGTAACTGATCATAAACGCCTCGGCAGTGGCGGGCGTTTTGGGTGAACCGAACTCGCCGCTTCCATGGTGGCTCACAACGATATGGAGGAGATTGTCGAGTACATCCTGATCGATGGGCGTGCCTTTTTGCGCGATCTCGGCGGCCTTGTCGTTAATCATCTCGACTCCCAATACGAGATGTCCCAGGAGTTGGCCTGTGTCGGTATACGAAAAGCCCATTTTGTATGAAAGCTCCGTTGTCTTTGCAATGTCGTGCAGAAAAACTGCGGCCAGGATCAGGTCGGTCTGGATATTCGGATAATGAGGAAGTATCGATGTTGTTACCTTCATCATCGAATGTGTGTGTTCGAGAAGTCCGCCGAGATAGGCGTGATGTATCTGCATTCCACCCGGCGCTGTGCAGAACTGTCGCATGAGTTCCGTGTCGGCGAGAAACTCGGCGACAAGGGCTTTTAGCCCGGCGTGGCTTATGGGTTCGAGCATCGCCTTTAGCTCGCCGAACATCTGTGCGATGTCCTTGTCGGTCCGCGGCATGTAATCGGACAGGTTCACCTTGTCGGCGTCGACAACTACGACGTCATTGATTACAAGCTGCATCGCATTTTGATAGAGCTCGCTCTTGCCGCGTATCTGGACAAAGCCCTCGCTGGGCAGGCTGTTATAGATCGCCTGCGTCGCCTGCCACATGCGAGCATTGACCTTGCCTGTGCGGTCGGAGAGGTACATTGCGATGTACAGATCGCCCCGCGTAGTATTTCGCAAAACCGGCTGGGTTACCATATAGACTTCATTGAGCTGCATGCCCGGCTTGATATCCTTGATAAACAAATGCGACATCTTATCTCCGCAATGCTCTTAAACTGGTCGATCAAATTACGAGAGGGCATTATAAGCAATGGGCGGCAAATGAAAAGGCAAAAAGACAATCAGCGTCTGCGTCTCAGGAGTGCGAAGCCTGTTGCCATGAGGAGGATTGTCGCCGGTTCGGGTACGGCGAGCCATTCGAAGGTGTTCACGGCAAAATCGCGGTTTTCGTCTTGATTGAGGCCGTTGGCCACTGTAGAGATCGCGAACGTGTTGAAATCGCCTAAGGCAATCACCCTGCCGGTTCCGTAATTTGCGCCGGCGATGAGAATCTTTTCGTTTGTCGGGTCCTGAGCAAGGGCAAAGGCATTTTCGCCGATGGTTATCTCGCCTGCGAGCTGCATGAAAACGTCGTCGGTCTCCGTGAAACCTGCGAATACGGGGTGTTCGAGCGTCTCCAGGGCGGGGTTTCCTGAATAAGTATAAGTATCTCCGCTTTCGGCAAGGATAATGTCGAACTTGTCGGCGACGGGCTGGATATTGCTGTTGTCGTTGCCTTGGGGCAGGAACGGGTGGGCGCCCATGATGAGCAGTCCTCCTCCGTCATTGACAAAATCGGCCAGGCTGTCGGCCTCGGCGGGGGAGTAGGATGAGTTAAAGGCGCTTGTGACGCAGACGACGGCAACGTCGGTGTCGGCAAGATTAGTGTCGGTAAAACCCAGCGAGGTGGTATTTACGGTGAAATCGTTGTCGGGGTATTCAAGGAGATCTCTGAGGTCGGAATGCTCCCCGCTCGGCTGGTAGCCTCCCACACCGTTAGTGGCCCCGGCTACGCCGTGGGAAGTGTCCCACAAAACGGTGTAACCGAATCCGGGCGCACAGAGGGCGGCAAAGAATAAGACCGGTACAACAGACGTCTTAATGGACATGCCCCATCGCATTTTATCGCCCCATTTCGGAAACTTGAACCATTATTATAGCACAACCCGGGTGCGATTGCAAGATAAATCAGATCGCGGCGTCGTTTGGGAAACAGTGAAAAGTGAATAGCGAATAGTGTGTCGCAGTCGGGCCAATTCAAGGTAAGCCCTTTGTTGACAAGGGTTTAGGTCGCCTTCGGTCTTCGGTGAGCAGTCAGCAGTCCAGCCTTAAACCTTTACCATGCAAGCACTTAGAGCAATCCGAGCGACCGTGGGCATCAGCGCAACCTATGCGCCATGTGCCAAAAATATCGCCTGCCAGTGCCATACCGCTGTCACTCGGCGGCAGTATCTCATTGTTGCCGGTCCAATCCGCCTGTACTTTGTAGTATAAAAGTATCGTTCATTAGCTGTTTGATTTGAAATTCGCCCGGAGGAGATCGCTGTGTCGCGAATCGTTTGGTCTGTCATCGTAGCCTTTCTTTTGATATTAGTTTTGCCGGGCGCCCAACAGGAGTCCTTCGGCGACTGCCCGGAGTGCATTGACACGAGCAGTACGGCCTGTCGGCCCTGGGGGCGGGGACAAGCCAGATTCCAGTGGGCAACCGGCGAAAAGACGCCGACGTCCGACATTGTCTTGACCGCCGGGCCCTGCGGTGAGCCGGGCGAAAGCGGCAAGGCCTACATCTTTTCGTATATCAGCGAGCATAATGCAAGATGTAACGACGATCAGCCCTGCGGAGGCGATACGGGAAGCTATGGTACATACGCCGTCATCGAGGTTACGGGCGACCAGAAGGCCTTCAAGCAGATCTTTCCTGACGGATTGAGATTTATCGGCGACTGGTATTATGGGTTGGGCCGCTTCTGGGTTGGCGACACGGTAAAGCAGACCGGCTGCCGGTACGACTTTGGATTGGTCAATCCTGGGTCCTCAAAGGTAATGTTAACCGCCCAGGTGGCGCGATGTCCTGCAGAATTCGACGGCAGCAAGTTTACGATCAACGTCAGTTTCTATCAGAAAAGAGGCCAGTTGCCTGATCCGGAGACCTGGTGCCTGCCGGCAACCGCCAGAGGGTCCATTACGGTCAGGACAAATCCCCAAACCGCCTTTGATCCTGTAAACTTCATACCCGACCCGAAAGAAGGAACAGGCATCGGCTGGGTTGAGAAAATCCAGCGCCGCTACAGCAGCGATCAGGGCCAGGACGAATGGAAAATTTTGTATCGACGGTTCGACTACGAGGAGGACTGTTCTTATGTCGACGGGTGGTTGGGGCCGTGGTCTTCAGGGGGAAGCGAGTTGATACCCGAAAGCGAGACGTTCTATCGCGTCAAGTACCCCGCGTTCAAAGAAGCGGTTCACGGCCTGCCGGAATATGCCGCCCGCCGGGGCTGGAGCTATGTTTTCGGCGATACACAAAAATATATCAAATACGACATGGGCGGCTCGGGGCGGCTTGGAACGATCTATTTTCACTGCGACACACCCGCCGACAACAGCGGTTCGGCTACAAGGTACACGATCAGCCACATGGAATACTGTCCCCCCGGCGGCGGACAGCAGCCGGGCGACGGCACAAGAAAATGGAAGTGCCAATATCAATACAACAGCCCTGCGAAACTGCGATACATCCACAACGGAAACAACCCGGCCGAGCCGAATAATCCGCAAAGCGGCACGGAGTATTACGAGTACCTCTGGGGCGGCGACGGTAACGACCCTAATATCATGTATTACTCACGAAAGGATCTGCAAAGTTCATGGCCGGCGACCCCGGTTCGCCAATGGGACCTGGAGTTTGACGAGTCCGATCGCGTGGTCAAATTCCGGGGCGGCTGTTCCAGCGGCTGCGGGCAGGCAAGCGGGCCGTTTGAACATGTGGAGTATTACACGCCGGCGGATTTCAGCTATGATGTCGGCCCTGTCGAAGTCCGCAATCTGGTCAGGAAAAGGTTTAATGCCGCCGGTACAACAATTCTTGAAAACACTTATGAATTCAAGGAATTTGGGAAGTATGAGCCGGCCGTCTGGATATATATCGACAATTACAGTTTCGAATGGCCCGATGTGTTACTCGGCGATTGCCGGCAGGTAGTGCCGACGGGTTGGGAGGTCGTTGGTTCGTCCGCCGACGATATTGAAATCTGCGATCCCAATAATGAACCGGAGAGTACACAGGTACTGAGGCCCAACGGCGATACCATCGCCAACACGCTCTGGGAGTTAGTCGTCGATGATATAACCTATATGCTGTCCGCAGATGTCAGGGCCATCGGCGACAGCGGCGGGGGATCTGCGACCATCTCTCTTTATTCGACAAACCCGTCGCTCGGTGATCCTCTGATAGAAATAATCGTCGATGCCAACGAAGGGCCGTGGAGCACGGTTGGCGGCACGTGGGACAGCGGCGATTATTCCGGCACATACGGCATCGACGACCAGTTCAAGATCGTCGTCACAGGGACAGATGTTGAAATCGACAACATTGGCTTGTGGAGCAGCATGTTTGTGGGAGGCAGGAGCAGGCCGATTCTGGTCGAACAAAAGGTCTGGGACCCCGGCTCGCATGGTCTTGCCACCGCCCTGGAGAGGGAGTTTGACGATGAAGAACCTGTGATCACCGAAAAACGCTATCTGTCCGACGGTGCATATCGCGTTGTACAATATGCATATAAAGACAAGTCTTTTTCCACACTGCTCAGCAAGACGGAGTATCAGGAAACTAATGCAGACCCCGTCGACCCGGCCGCCGTTGCATTTACAACCGTCTACGGCGCCGATGACCCCAACGGCATCTATCACACTTACTATCCCGACGGCAAAAGCGCCGCGGTGAAGTACTGCGACGACAGGGGCTATCTTACCGAATCATACACCATGGATCTCGTCAATGACGTTAATTTACTGCACGAGCAGTTTGAGTATACGGATCTGGATGCCGGAAACGACAATCCCTACTGGGAAATGACCAGGCATACCAATGCCCGCGGCGGAGCAGCGGAGTATATCTACGCATCGCATGGAAACTATATCAACAGGGTTTTCCTTGTGCAAAAACAGCTTCACCCGGAGACCGGAGCGGGCCGTCAGGAAACCGAGTATATCTACGACGGCGCACAGAGAGTCATTGAAGAAAAACGAAAAGGCGCCTGCGCAAACCCGGTAATTACAAAGTACATCTACAATGAAACGACCGGATATCTTGACAGGATGATCGTCGATTACGGCGGGGACAATTCTGCGACTACGGCATACCAGTATAACGATTTCGGACAAATCGTCATGCAGAGCAATCCCGACGGCGTGATAACGGGCAAGAGCTATGGAACAGGCGGCGAGCTGCTCAGTGAGTTCGTTATTTCATGCAACAGCGATCCGAACGCCCCGGACGAAGATTTGAAGGTCATCTCTCAAACCACGTATACGTATACCGCCGACGGCAGGACAGAGACCGTCCGGCGGGCGAAACACCTCGGCGAATTCGACTATGGCGAGCCCGACGACTGGATTGCAGCAAAGTACGAATATGACGCCGCGGGCAGGAAGACAAAGGTTATCGCCGATTATGACGCCCTGGGCGAGCGGCTGAACCTGACTACGCAGTATGAATACAATCGCCAGGGTGAAATCGAGAAGGTCATCCATCCGAGCGGCAGGTGGGAAAAGACGCTGCGCGACGGCCGGGGGCTGGTCGTTCTTGAAAGTACGGGCTATACCGACGGTCAGGACATTGACGTCTATGAGACGGCTTTCGACTATGACGACAACGGCAATCCGACGAACCAGGTTAATCCCGACGGTGCCGGACTGGTCTACCAATACGACAACTTCGGCCGCCTGGTGAAGGTATTCAAAAACAGCGTCTCCGGCCCGTATACGGCAAGAGAATATGACGACGCCGGCGGCCTTACGCGACAGGCGGCGTTTGGATATGACCAGACGATGCTCACCGACCGAAGGAGCGAATATGATGCGTTGGGAAGAATCTACAAGGAGCGGGTCTGCGCCGAGCCCAACAGCCTTGACAACCTCAACGACATGATAACGCTGTATGACTATGATGTCGCGGGCAATCTCAGGCGGACGATTCGCAAGATTCCCGGCTCGACCGCCGCCGAAAGCTTCACCGATGCGAATGACATCATAACGGAAAACTTCTATGACAGCCTGAACAGGAAGATCGTCTCTGTCGATCCTGCGGGAACCGCGACGTACTGGTCCTGGACGAGAGCGGGACTGCTGAAAACGGTATCGATCGATCCCAATATTCCCGGCGATCCGAACACCATGATTACCACCACCAATATGTATGACTCCTACGGCAGGGTCGAGAAGGTGATCGGTCCCGAAGGTCATTATACCGTCAATCATTTCGACAGCCTCGGCCGGATATACAGGCAGATGGTTTTTGACTGCAATGACACCGTTGACGATACCACGGATGATTTTGCGGTGAGACAGGTTAGATTTGAATTTGACAATGTCGGCAATGTGACCCGTCAGGCGGTCATGGAGGACCCGAATGCCGTCGGCGATATCAGCACGACCGGCGACGCCGTTGTCGATTATGTGTATGACTCCGACACGGGACTGCTCGACGAAGAGAAAAGCTATTACAACAGCGACGGCGCCGAGGCGGTTACCCGCTACTATTACGACGAAATCGGCAGGAACCGGCGGACGGTCGATCCGGAGGGCAACGAGGCATTGCAGTATTACGATGCGGCCAATGGATATCAGGTTGTTAAGACCGAACGAATCCAACGGGACAATGCCGTCCCGGACAACGACTACACGATTACGGGGTTCTTCGAATATGACGATTACGGCAATCTTTACAAGGATATTCTCGATACGGACGGGGACGGCGTAAAAGACGCCGCAGACGGTACGACTGTCTATCACTATGACGGGTTGGGGCGGGTCGTCGACGAAGTGGCGCCGGACGGGGTTGTTACGGTTTATGAGTACGATGCGTTCGGCAATGTTGGGACGCAAATCGAGGATTTTGACGATCAGGACCCGGATGCGATCAATCGGACCACCGAATATACCTACGACAGGCTGAACCGGCTGTCGGCCGTTACCGCTTATGATCCCAACGACACCACCGAGCACGTTGCCGCGGAGACGACTCTGTATGACTATGACGCCAACGGGCGGGTGGCCGAGATCACCTGGCCCGACGGCAGTGTCGAGGGGTATGTATACAACTGCCTCGGGCTCGTCGATGAGCAGATCAGGCGGGACGGCGGTTCGACTTACTACTGGTATGACTTTGCGGGCAGGCTGGTGATGGAAAGCGACGACGCCGACGGCGAATCCGGCTCGCCGACTTTTATTACCGAGTACGATTACAACGGAGCGGGCGATCTGGTGTGGTGCAGCAAAGTCGACGCCGGCGATACAACGGCCGAATCGGCGTTTGTTTATGGCGGCCTTGGGCTGATAGAGTCCGAGACGACTACGCTGTACGATCTGGATGCCAAAAGCACGACGTACACGTATGACGGCAGCGCCAATGTTCTGACTCAGACGCATGACGGCGAGACGATTACTTATACATACGACGGCCTGGGGCGGATTGAGACTATTGATCGCGGCGCCGGCAATATCGTCGAATATGCCTATATCGGGTCGGGCGCAAAGGCGATCGACTACGCCCAAGCCGATGCTGCTCAGAGTTTTGGCTATGACGCCGTCGGCAGGCTCGTCCGGTGCAGCAGTACCGATCCTAACAGCGACGTTTTACTGGATCTGATCTATACCTACGACGAAAACTCCAATCGCGATTCGGTCAAATATAATCATCTGGCTACTCCCGTCTGGGATATCTATTCCTATGACACTCTGCAGCGGCTGACGGAGGCACAATACGGTTCGCCGACGGGATTGGCGATGCTGGGCGATTTTGTGGGTGATATCCGGTTCGCCGCAGATGTTGCCTCTGCATGGCTGGGCGAAGACTTGTGTTTTGTCGATCTTGCGAAACTGACATTCCGAGCGAATCGGCCACAATTGTCATTCCCGCGAAAGCGGGAATCCAGGAAGCAACGGCAGGGGCCTGAGTTTTTTCACCACGAAGCCACGAAGATGCACGAAGATGTTTTTAATGACAATTCTTTTCCTTCATGGTCCTTGGCGCCCTTTATGGTTGATAAAGCCTTTACTGAGACGAGGCTGGATAAGGTCGTTAAGGAATATAACGACGGGCGGATGCCGCTTATGCGGTTTGTGGAGTTTGGCGCCGATGACGACGGCGACAACGACAAGGACAAGAGCAACTATGAGGTGGTTCGTAACGATACGGGCGGGATCATCGCCGTTATTGCCACCAACAAGGCCGGGCAAATCACCCTGTTTGCCATGTATCCGGCCGTCGGCGGGTCGGTTGTTGTCAGTGTCGATTACGACAACGCCGGCGATGAGACGTCGAAGATACTGACCTCGTATGACGAAGACGGCAATGTTGTCGAGACGCGGGATTTGCTTGCCGCAGAGAGCACAGAGAGCACAGAGGACACGGAGAGCACAGAGGACACAGAGAGCACAGAGAGCACAGAGGGCACAGAGAAAGCTGATAATTCTTCCACCTCTTTTTCCTCTGAGTCCTCTGTGGCGCAAAGCGATGGCGGGATGCAAATACCTGCCCTGAGCGGCGCCGAAGGGATGGGCAGTCCTGTTGGGTCGCCGGCGACTACGGAGGAGTTTGCCTACGACCATTTGGGCAATCGATATCAGTACATCAACAAGGCCGGTTATACCTCGACCTATACGCACAATGCCGTCAACCAGTACACCGAGAAGGTCACGGGCTTGCCGTTGGTTGGCGACCAGACGTTTACTTATTCCCACGACGATAACGGCAACCTGAGCGTCGATGCGGCGGGCTACGCCTACGCCTACGACCACCGCAACCGCCTGACGGAAATTACGAATGTCGCCGAGTTCGGTTACGACGCGCTGGGCAGACGAATCAGCAAATACGACGAGGCCGCCGACGGTACGACTTATTACTATTACGATTCTGCGGGGCGGGTGATTGCCGAATACGAAGGAAGCTCAACACCTGAATTAGCAAGGACATTTGTCTACGGAAACGGCATCGATGAAGTGTTGGCGATGTTTACGCCGTACCATGCGGGCGATTCGGATGATTTGGATGATTTTGTGGAATTCTGCCAGGCGTGGCTTTGCCGGAACCCGAACGATGCCTGTTATGACGCCACGTATGACCATAACGATGATGATATTATCAACTTCGAGGATTTTGCCTACTTTGCCGAAGTGTGGGATATTCCGTCAAGCAGGGAAAGCGATTGGTATTACCTCAAAGATGCTTTAGGAAGCGTCATTGGCATAGTCGGCGGTAGGTTCCAGAGAGAGTCGGACAGGGAATTCTACCTGTACGACGTCTACGGCGCAAGCTCAGAC
>QNBS01000054.1 GCA_003644175.1 Planctomycetota bacterium
AGATAAAGAGATCGAACGCCAAAAGCAACTCGTCGTGCAGTGCCGCGCCGAACAGGCAAAAGACAAGGAATTAAGCAGCGATAACCTGATCAAGATGCGCCGGCAACTGGCCGAATCGGGCAAGCAGGTTAGTGCACTCAAGGCCGAAAACGCACAACTCAAGCAGCGAGAGAAAGAGATCAAACGCCAAAAGCAACTCGTCGGAAGGGAGAATATTGAACTCAAAAAACAACTCAAGCTGCGAGATAAAGAGATCAAACGCCAGAAGCAACTCGTCGTGCAGTACCGCGCCAATCCGACAAAGGACCAGGAATTAGCCGCCAATAACACAATCAAACTGCTCCAGCATCTGGCCGAGTCGGCCAAGCAGATTAAAGCACTCACGGACGAAAACACACAACTGAAAGAAAAAATCAAGGAACTGGAGGCCAGGTAGAGGCTTCTAAGCAAACCAAACAGCCATAACGATTGGCCGGCGCCGCCTCGCCGTCAGATACGCACTTTCCGGGATGCTTCCACACAATCGCAGAGTTTCTCGTCCGGGTAATGGTGCTGCATCGCCGCGGCGACGAGCCCCACAAACATCGGATGAGGACGCAGCGGCCTTGACGTCAGGCATGGGTGCGCCTGCGTGCCCATGAAAAACGGATGCTCCGGAATCTCCAGTATCTGCATAATCGGGTACTCCGGCGCCTTGCCCGAGAAAACCAGTCCCTTATCGGTCAGAGTCTCAATGTATTTCGGATCCACCTCGTATCGATGACGAAACCGCATCCGCACCGTATCGGCGCCACCGAAAAGCTCCCACGCCAACGTATCCGACTTCAACGCGATATCCCTTCCCCCTAACCGCATGTTGCCGCCAAGACCCTCGATCTTCTTTTGCTCGGGAAGCATATCGATTACCGGCTCGGAGCAATCCGGCTCAATCTCCGTGCTGTTGGCCTTGTCCAGTCCGCAGACATTACGCGCAAATTCCAAGACCGCCATCTGGAACCCGAAACAAAGTCCCAGGTACGGCACGTTATTTTCTCTGGCATACCGGATACACGCAATCTTGCCTTCGGTTCCGCGAGTGCCGAAGCCGCCCGGCACGATAATCCCGTCGACATCGCGCAAATGTGCGCTGACATTCTTATCCGCCACTCCCGTCGTTTCGATCCACTTGATCTCCACCTTGCACCGCAGCGCGATTCCACTGTGTTCTATCGCATGAAGAATCGACGCGTAACTGTCGCGCACCGACGTATATTTGCCCGTAATTCCGATGGTTACTTTGTATTTCTCTTTGCCGATCCTGTCCGTAAAATCACACCACCTGCCCCATTCGATTCGTTCGTGCCGAAGGTTGATGCGATCCTCGATCTTCAACAGCCGCAGCACCTCAAAATCCAGTCCGCCATCGCGCAGCATCGCGGGAATCGTATAGATACTCGCCGAATCATGCATGCTGAACACCCGCTCGAAAGGCACGTTGCTGAACACGCTGATCTTCTGCCTGGCCTGTTCGCCGACCGGATTCTCGGCGCGGCAGGCGATAATATCCGGCTGAATACCCATCTGCATCATCTGCTTGATGCCCAACTGCGCCGCTTTGGACTTCTGTTCGCCCAATGTCTTCGGCTCCAGAATATACGTCAGCCCGACAAAGCAGCAACTGTCCGGTCCTTCCTCATACGCTAATTCACGCATCGCTTCGATATAGAACGCATTTTCCAGGTCCCCCACCGTACCGCCGATCTCCACAAAAACCACATCTGCGTCGCCGGCCATCGCAAGACGCCTCAGTTTCAGTTTCACCTCGCCGGTCACATGAGGGATCATCTGAACATCACGACCAAGGTAGTCCCCGTGCCTTTCCTTATCCAGCACCGACTGATACACCTGGCCGCTCGTTGTGAAGTTCGCCCGGCTAAGGTTCTGGTCCAGCATCCGCTCATAAGTGCCCAGGTCCATGTCGCATTCCATGCCGTCATCCAGCACAAACACTTCTCCGTGCCGAAACGGATTCAGCGTCCCGGAATCGATATTGAGATACCCCTCCAGCTTGATCGGCGCAACTTTTAGCCCCTTGTCCTGCAGCAGTTTAGCAAGAGAAGAAGAGAATATCCCCTTGCCCAGCCCGCTCATCACAGTCCCCATCACAATCACGTAACGAGCCTTGCCTTTTTTGTACCCCTTGGGTATCGGCGAGAAATACTCCGTCTCCGTAGTAACATCACTCACACTCGCCAACAAATCCTTGCTCTCAACCATAATCCCAGCCCTGTCTCTAACTACCGCTGTCTTTTACATTCCGCCGCCATTATTCTTCGTCCTGCCGATGCCTTTTTACAAAAGCCTCATATTGCTCGGGGGTGTCGATGCCCTCCCAGGCATATCCAACCTTGCCCGTTATGATGGTGTAACCGTGTTCGATCGCTCGAAGCTGCTCGAGCTTTTCGATTTTCTCAAGCGCCCCCTGCTCAAGTGCGGTAAATGTCATCAAGAACGCCTTGCGAAAGGCATATATCCCCATGTGCCGCAGATACTGCGACCCAAGGCCCACACCGCCGGCCTGCCGATCATACGGAATCGGCGACCGCGAAAAGTAAATCGCCCTGCCCGCCTTATCCACAATCGCCTTGACGATGTTCGGATCGGCGATCGCCTCGGCATTGTCGAATTCGGCAACCAGTGTCGCCATATCCGCCGTCGGATTATCCGACAGAAGCCCCGCCAGATGGTCGATGTCGGCCGGGTCGATATCCGGCTCGTCGGCCTGCAGGTTCAAAATCACCTCCGCGTCGACGTCCTTTACCGCCTCGGCGATCCGGTCCGTACCGCTGACGTGCGCCGCCGACGTCATCACGCACTCGGCGCCGAAGCCCTTACACGCGGCCATCACATCGACACTGTCGGTGGCGATAAGAACCATCTCAGGCCTCTTGGCGCACAATGCCCGCTCATAGGTGTGCTGAACAAGGTATTTGCCGGTTTCTTTGGCGAGAACCTTCCCCCGGAAACGACTTGAATCGTAACGAGCCGGTATTACGACGACAACTTTCACAAATTATCTTCCTTGCAGCGACTTGGGCTAAAAATTCTCCCTGAAACCACTGCCCGCCAATAATACTCCAAACCCGCCGGCCTGTCAACATCATTACCGAATTTTTGTTGTCCTGATGTTCCTCACCGCCCCCGTCGTGCGCCCTGCCCGACACACCACCAAAAAAGGGCTGTGAATATCTCACAGCCCTTTGATTTGCTACAACAAATATTATAATTTATGCCCTGCGTTTTCTCAGCAGCCCCAAAGCACCAAGACCAAGAAGACAAATCGTTGTCGGCTCAGGGATAATAGGTCCGCCAACGCCGATTCCCCACTCTTCAAAACCGTCGTCGGCAACCCCGATTGCTCCAAACTCTGAGTAGAGATAAACGTAGTCTCCACCCCCGGTAAACAGATCATCGGCAATATACATCGTAACATCGCCTTTTCCGCTGCCGGCGTTCAGGGTGTACTTCGTTAGAACCATGCTGTCTTCAATCGCGTCCATATCCCATATCAGATTGCTAAAACCAGAATAAAGCTCAATGGTACCATCAGTTTCAAGGTATATCTCCACAGTATCAAGCGAGAAGGGGTCGCCGTTGTTTTGATTTATATCAAGGCAAAATTCCCGGTAAATCGTCTCATCTCCATTAATCGCAACGGTAGGAATATCACTGAGAAGTAACGAATGCGTGTATAGGCCCTGCTTATGATCGTAGCCTGTCTCGACCGCACCGTCAGTATTATAACCTTTTTCAGTGCCGGCGCCCTGTATCCTCACGAAAGAATCGAACACACCTGTACCCGCCGATTCATCGGGATTGATCTGCATGAAATATCCCCCGTCGATATGACCATCCGAACCGACTGTTGTAAGATCAACAACAACGGCGTGACCATTGGCGCACAAAACCAGAATTGCAACCACTGCTGCAAATCTCTTCACCACCGTCTCCTATCTCCCTTTTTATTCCATTCACCCTATCCATCCCGGATAGACACACCCTCTAATCTACTAATTTAACCATTTTATCCTGCGAGTGTCAACTAAAAAATTGCAAAAAACCCGAAAAAATGCAAATTTCCAGTATTTTCTCGGACCACTGCCCGTAAACCCGGATTTTGCACACATTCGGCTGCGCCGAAAAGGCTGCCACCCAAATATATTTTAACACTTTAACACTTGGCTAAAGGCTAAAGTATTACGGAAATAATGGTCTTGACAAAGGGCAGGGGTTCAGATGTTACCGCGAACAAAACGGGAATTTTCAATCGTGATCCGTATAAATGGGTCCCTCCGCTGCGATTGGGATGACACGAGGTCGAGAATGTTGTTGTCAATCGCGGGGGAATTGGGATAATTGCGGGATGAACGAAAGGTGGGCTCTTTGGGCCGGGGAGCGGGTATAATGGAATGTTGATTTAGCGAGAGCAGTGCTATGGGACTCGGTGCTTTGGACATTATTGTATTTGTGGTATTTGTTGCAGCGGTGATTACGGTGGGGCTGATGAAGAGCCGCAAGGAAAAGACCGCTGAGGACTTTTTTCTTGCCGGCCGCGGGCTGAGCTGGTGGCTGATCGGTTTTTCTCTGATTGCGGCGAATATCTCTTCGGAGCAATTTGTCGGTATGAGCGGAAACGCCGCGAGCCATGTCGGTATGGCGATTGCCAGTTACGAGTGGATGGCGGCTATCACGTTGGTTGTGGTGGCGTTTGCGTTTTTGCCGTATTTCCTGAGAGCGGGCATTTATACGATTCCGGAGTTTCTGGAGTATCGGTACAACCCGTCGGCGCGGTTCATTATGGCGGTGATGATGCTGTTGATCTATATGCTGCTGTTGGGGGCGGTGACGTATTCGGGGGCGCTGACGGTCAATACGATGGCCGAAGAAATGAACATGCCTTTTATTCCGTCGTTAGCTCAGGCGTCGCTGGTGATCGGGCTTATCGCGATGGTATATGTGGCGGCCGGCGGGCTCAAGGCGTGCGCCTGGGCCGACCTGATACAGGGCAGCGCGCTCATTATCGGCGGGGCGATAGTGATGATCTGTGCGTTTAAGATGTTGGGCGGCGCCACGGAGGCGCACTATATCGAAGATGTTCGTACGGGCGCCGTGGGCGTCAAGGCGTTTACGCAGGACCAGGGGGCGATGGAGCGATTTGTGTCGTTGAACAGGGTCAGGCTTAATATGTTCCTGCCGAAACAGGACTCGGTGCTGCCGTGGACGGCGCTTTTGTTGGGGCTGTGGATTCCAAACTTTTATTACTGGGGGCTGAACCAGTATATTACGCAGCGTACGCTTGGGTCGGCGTCTTTGGCGCAGGGGCAAAAGGGTATTGTTTTTGCGGCGTTTATGAAACTGCTCATTCCGTTTGTGATCGTGATTCCCGGCATCATCGCTTTCAATCTGTATGCTCCCCAGATGAAATTGAAGGCGGTCGATGACAACGCCGCCGTTTTTGCCCGGTACAGGCCGGCGAATCCGGATACAAAGCTTGTCCTGGTTGCCGAGTCGCCCACGTCCGAGGCGATTGCCAATTTAGCCGACGGTGCGTTAATGGTGGCGGTCTATCCCGACAAGGCTGCGCTCAAAGCCGGCAAGGTAAAGAATGAATTTGTTCTTCCGATCACCAAAGACGACTACGACAAGTTGGAAACAAAGGAATTTAGCGTCTTCAAGTCCGACGACAAGTCGTGGAAGGAGGTCTTTTCGGTGTTTGCCGTGGAGTTGGATGCCTATAACGAAAAGACTGTTGCCGCCGCCAAGGCCGCCGGCGCAAAGATACATACGGAGAAATTCATCGGATACAAATACGACTCGGCTTTGGCGCAGTTGTTGGCGAATGCGCTGCCGCGAAAAGTGGGATTAGTGGGATTTGTGTTGGCGGCGCTTCTTGGCGCCATTGTGAGTTCGTTGGCGGCTATGCTAAACGCCGCATCGACGATCTTCACTATGGATATATACAAAAAATATATCAAGCCGGACGCTTCCCAGGGGCGGTTTGTCTTTTTGGGGCGTGTTTGCGTGGTGGTCTTTTCGGGTATTGCGATATTTCTTGCCCCGGTGTTGGGCAATCCGAAGTACAGCCACAGTATATTTACGATTATTCAGGAAAGTCAGGGCTGTTTGTCTCCGGGTATTCTGTCGGTGTTTGTGTTCGGGCTGCTGGTGAGAAGAGGTCCGGGCGTCTGCGGGGCGGTGGGGCTTATCACCAACATTATTGTTTACGGCGGTTTGAAGATTGTATCTACGATGAGCGGGCTCATGGAAAACGACTTAATGAGCACTCTTGTCGGCAACTTTCTCAACAGGATGGCGATCAGCTTTGTGGCTTGCCTTATCGTTATGACGATAATCACGATGGTAAAGCCGTTGCCCGAACCGGTGGTGTTCAGGCAGAACACGACGATTGACCTGACCGGCTCCAGGAACGCTCGCCTGGCGGGTATTGCGGTCGTGGTCCTTACGTTGCTTCTGTATGTCGTATTCAGTCCGATCGGACTGGCGAGATAAGAGTGGGAGATTGCTATGAAGTAGGCAGGGACGTTTGCGGTTCAGGGCCGCCGTCAGCGGATAAGCACAGTCTGCCAATATAGCGGTTTTCTATTTCGCTGCCAATCAGGGCTTTGTTGTTTTGTCCGGCTCAACCCGTTCGATACCAAACAGCTCGTGTTCTTTCAGGGCGATGGCTTGGCGCGACAGTTTTTCCAGTTCTTCCAGCAGGGGTTTTCCTATCCGTCGAAGATAGTACTTTATGGGAATTATTACACCACTTCAGGTATAGTATCAGTTAGAGTTCATTGGGGCCGACTCCCCATAACCAGTTTTTCACCAGAAAGGCCAAGTCGTTTATGTCTACAAATCCATCTCCAGAAGGTGGAGCAATATCAGCTGAAGGCTTGCCGGGTATTTGCTGCCATTGGCTTGCAAGAATTGCGAAATCAGTCAGGTCAACGCCCCAATCTTTGTCAATGTCAGCTTTATTAGGACTGAATTCTGTGATGGTATAGCCTATGATGGTTTCTCCGATGATTCCGTCCATGGTCATACCCATCATTGGATTTCGCCAGGAAGGGTGAGCTTGGCCTTGTGCAAAAAGCAAACAAGTGGCATCTTGTGGGAGCCGCGAAACAACTTCATCCAACAACCAGGATTCGAAATCTTCAGATGTTTCGCTGAAATAGCCTAACGGATCATCGAGTATGGTTTCAGCCATATCGGTTGGGTTTAGTTTGCTCACAGGTATAATAAACCCGGTCCAGTTATAATTATCAAATGCCATATCAATCGTCCCCGGATCTTCGTAAGGTGTATCGTAATACCAGTCAAAGCTTATATCAAACGCCCAGTTTGCATCAGCAGATGCGGCATAAGTTCCTCCGTTGGGCGTTCCATCGGTATTATAGCTGGTTGCCGGATCACCCGGCTGAACCAGCCACTGATATGCAGTTGCCCATGATAAGATGTCGCCTTCAAAAGCAAGCGATATGACTTCTACCGTGTTGCGGTCTATATCCAGTGTTATTGACCCTGTCATCGAATGAATTCCCTCAGCATAGCCGGGTGGATAATCGGGTTCCTGTATGCCAACAGGGTTCATGAGATTGAAACTAAAGCAGCCATCGGGGTTAAATATACTTCCAAAAATGTCATCGTCGGTTAATATAAGATGATCGCCCGCAATGCCAGGCTCGCCTTTTGGTTGAGGCAGCCACTGGTTATTGTCGATGTGTGTCAGCAGTTCAAATTCTACGGAAGCCGCTTGTACACACACCGACAACATCAGCATCAACAAAATGCTTCTGCTATTTAGAACCAAACCTGCGACTCCTATATGCTCTTTTTAGAAAGTCTAAAACCTCTGGCACAACACAGCCCGGCAGCTAAAAGCATCATAGTTACAGGTTCCGGTACCGCATAACCTATAACCGTTTCTCCAACCAGGCCGCTGGTTGTCATACCCACCTGCTGGCCAGTCCAGGCTGGATTGGCTTGGCCCTGTGCAAAGAGTAGATAAGCAGCTTCCACAGGAAGCTGTGGAGCAACCTTGTTTAATAGCCATTGTTCAAGATTGCCATTAAAATAGCCCAGCGAATCATCGAGTATAGTAGCAGCCATGCCTGTAGTAGTCAGTTCACTTACGGGAATGATAAAACCATTCCATTGATAGTCATCAAAAGTCATATCGATACCGCCCATACCTCCAGCAGGCACATCGTAGTACCAGTCGAAGTTTGCCTGAAAAGCCCAATTCGACCCTGCGGATGCATTATATGTCCCATTGTTACCAAGGCCATCGGTTGAGCCATGACTTCCACCGGCTGCAGAATCGCCTGGTTGAACTATCCGTTGAATGCTGAATTGTGTCGAGGAGATATATCCATCAAAGGCAAGTGATGAAACATCCAGTGTTCCACCTGCTTGAAGATCAATATCCAACGTTACTGAGCCTGTCATTGAGTGAATCCCTTTGGCGTAGCCACCGGATACGCCAGTAGGGTTCATAAAGTTGAAACTAAAGCAACCAGAAGGGTTACTGCCTGTCAGTTCGTAGTCATCACCTGTTTGAGGAAGGTAATCGCCGGTAGTTTGTGGCTCCTGAGGCAGCTTGCCGGCATTATACGCAGGTGTGAACAATTGAAATTCCACAGACGTTGCCAGTGCGTATCCCTGCAGTCCCAATAAAGCTGCCAATACAATCGCTAATACTAAATTTTTCTTTTTCATCATCCTTTCTCCTGTTCTTGTAAAATAATCTTATGTTTTTGATACTTTATGCGGGTGGCCGTGGCGGCTGTGCCCATTATGATGGCGACTGTTTAGATGTTCTTTCAGCCAGTCCGGAACACAAGCGTTTGAGTAGTTGTCAAAGTTGGGAATGTAAGGTTTGATATCAAGCACGGGTGTACCATCCAATGCATCCAGGCCCTTTACGGTGATCTGGCCGGTATCAGTTGAGAAATCCAACAGTTCAACAACGGACATTCCAATAGGATTGGGCCGAACGGGCATTCTCGTGGCGAACAGCTTTACATGAGGTGGTTTGTGGTGGTCTTTTGGCATTTTCCATTCTTTGGCTTTATGTACCCAGAACAAAACTATAATATGTGAATAGCCCTGCAAGCCACCGAGTCCCTTTGCATATCTGGGAAAAAGATGAATCTGCGAAGTATCCGCCGTCCATCCTGTGTGCGTGTGGGCTACATCTTCTGTCTGGGTATATGCCGAATGCACATATCCTATCGGTCGAACACTGAACGATTCTAAAGTGGCTATATTTGAATTACTGCCTGCTTTCTTCACTTGCCGCCTTTTCCTGGTTTGACGGATTTACCAACCAGTAACCCGACTACCATGCCCAAAACTATGTTGATTAAAGCGATACCTCCCACCGTCACAGCCAAATGTTCACCTGCTTGTGAAATTGGTCGCATCAGAAGAGTCCAACAAGACAAGGCAAGCAAAATCCTTGCTCCACAAAGACTACCGCCGGTTAATATCAGGCTTAATCTCCGTGATCGCTGTTGCCGGAAGTACTGCCAGATAAGGTCTCCTGCGATACCGGCTAATAGAGGCACTACGATAGACATTGGCCAGTAGCCAATAAATCCAGCCGCCAGTTTTGTGCTCACTTCGGCTATACCGGCGGTGGTTAACGCGCCGAAGCGGTCTATACGAAGCAGAACCACCAGCAGAATAAATGCACGTGGCAGTGCCGTAATTATTGAGCCTGACATTGGAACCGGCCAGGCCAGGTGGAACG